>NZ_JAPCIY010000021.1:0-45633 GCF_027707645.1 Aeromonas sp. QDB30
GAAACCCAACAAGGAGTTTCGGATTCTTACACAGCCTGAGGATCGGTCAATGGATCCTTAACTGATCGGCATTAGGCACTGGGCCCGGTTTGTTATGCAGTCAGGATGTGCTTACTGGAGCACCAGCACCATCAGCAGACCGACGGTGATGGCGGACACCAGGAAGGCGAAGCCATAGAACACATAGTGGTGCAGCTTGGTGGTGTGGATCCCCAGATCATGCAGGCCGTGGTAGATGCGGTGCATGCCGTGCCAGACGGGCAGGGCGATGATCACCAGCAGGATGCAGGCACCCCACCAGGAGCTGGCGAATGCCAGCACGCGCTCGTAGCTCATGGTCTCCACGTCCATGATGCCCATGGGCACCAGCAGACCTGTGATGAGGACAATGACCGGCAGCAGCATGGCAACCACCATGCCACCCGCACCAAACAGACCCCAGTAAATTGGCTCGTCAGAACGTCTCATATTTTTTCCTCAAATCATGATTGAGTGATCGTGGCCAACGTTTCTGAGTGAGAGCCCGGTACCAAACAGACACCAATAACCGGGTTCGTCAGAACGTCTCATTGTTTTCCCCTCAGGCCACGATGATCAGGACAAGCAGGGATACCGCCGCCAGCGCCACATACTGGGCGATGACGATCGGCTTCTCCGGCACCAGGTCTTCGCCACGGAAGATGCGCATGGCTTTCGGGGCCAGGGCGAACCAGGTCTTGGCGTGGAACAGGCAGGCTGCCAGGGCGATGACGTGGAACAGGATGGCAATGGGGCTCTGCAGGGATTCCAGCCAGCCATTGAATGCCTCCTGACCCTGTACCAGCCGCAGCAGACCCCACATCAGCACGACGGCGTAGATGGAGACGAAGATGCTGGTGCCTTCGCGGATCATGTAACCGGTGTAGAAGGCATTCTTCAGCCACCAGTCTTTTTTCATCTCGCGCACGTAAGGCTTACGTTTGCTCTCAGTGTTGTTCATGGTCTCACTCCTGGTCTCAATCCGGCTTGAACATGGCGATCATGTAGTCCTTGGCGCTCTCGACCTTGCCAAGCTGGATGGCGGCGGCCGGATCCACGCCTTTCGGGCACACTTCGGAGCAGTAGCCCACGAAGGTACAGCCCCAGACGCCCTCGTCCTGGCTGATGATCTTCATCCGCTCCCTGGACGCGCTGTCGCGGTTGTCGGCGTTGTAGCGATAGGCCAGTGCCAGGGCCGCCGGACCGGTGAACTTCTTGTTGATGCCATATTGCGGGCAGGCCGCGTAGCACAGACCGCAGTTGATGCACATGGAGAACTGGTGATACTTCGCCATGTCAGCTGGGGTCTGGGTGTACTCGCCATCGCACAGGTTGCGCGGCTCGGACGGGATGATGTAGGGCTTGATGCTCTCCAGCTTCTCGATGAAGTCGGACATGTCGACCACCAGATCGCGCTCGATGGGGAAGTTGTTGAGCGGTTCGATAGTCATCTTGCCCGGCAGGTAATCCCGCAGGAAGGTCTTGCAACCGAGTTTCGGAATGCCGTTGACCATCATGCCGCAGGAGCCGCAGATCGCCATCCGGCAGGACCAGCGGAAGCTCAAGGTGGAGTCCAGATGATCCTTGATGTATTGCAGCGCATCCAGCAGGGACATCTCTTTGAGGTAGGGCACCTGGAAGGTCTGCATCCAGGGCTCGTTATCCTGCTCGGGACGGTAGCGCAGGATTTCAATTTCGATCATCTCAGCCATTCTTCTTAGCCTCGTCTTGTTTCTCACCCTCGGAACCGTACACGCGCTTGGCCGGTTGGGATTTAGTGATCTTCACATCGGAATAGTCGATGGTCGGGGCCCCTTCGCCGTTGTAGAAGGAGAGAGTGTGCTTGAGGAAGTTGACGTCATCGCGCTCCTCGTAACCGTCCAGACGCTGGTGGGAACCGCGGGACTCTTTGCGGTTGATGGCGGAGTGCGCCATGGCTTCCGCCACGTCCAGCATGTAGCCCAGCTCGATGGCGTACAGCAGGTCGGTGTTGAAGACCGAGGACTTGTCGTTGATCTTGATCTTCTTGTAACGGGCTTTCAGCTCGTTGATCTTGTCGATGGTGCCCTGCATCAGCTCTTCGGTACGGTAGATACCGACACCGGCTTCCATGGACATGCCCAGTTCGTTGCGGATATCCGCCGGGTTTTCGGTGCCGTCGATGTCCAGCAGGGAGAGGTGCTGCTTGATGAGCGCCTCGGCCTTGGCGACCAGCGCCTGGGTGTTGCCGTGTTGCTGGGTGGCGGCAAACTCGGCTGCCTGCTCACCGGCCACCTTGCCGAAGACCACGATCTCGGACAGGGAGTTGGAACCCAGACGGTTGGCGCCGTGCAGACCGACGGAGGCACATTCGCCAGCGGCATAGAGACCGGCCAGACGAGTGGCGCACTTGCCGTCGGTTTCGATGCCACCCATGGTGTAGTGGGCGGTCGGACGTACCGGAATCGGCTCTTTTACCGGATCCACACCCACATAGGCCTTGGCCAGTTCGCAGATGAAGGGCAGACGCTCTTTCAGGTACTTCTCGCCAAGGTGGCGCAGGTCGAGGTGAACCACGTCGCCCATGGGGCCCTGGATCACGCGGCCTTTTTGCTGCTCCTGCCAGAAGGCCTGGGAGAGACGGTCGCGCGGACCCAGCTCCATGTGCTTGTTCTTTGGCTGGCCGACCGGAGTTTCCGGGCCCAGACCGTAATCTTGCAGGTAGCGATAGCCATCCTTGTTGAGCAGGATGCCACCCTCACCACGACAACCTTCGGTCATCAGGATGCCGGTGCCCGGCAGACCGGTCGGGTGATACTGGACGAACTCCATGTCCCGCAGCGGTACGCCGTGGCGGTAGGCCAGGGCCATGCCGTCACCGGTGACGATGCCGCCGTTGGTGTTGTAGCGATAGACACGACCTGCGCCGCCGGTGGCCAGCACCACGGACTTGGCCTGGATGAAGCGGGTGATGCCGTTCTGGATGTCAAAGGTGACGACACCCTGGACGCGGCCATCTTCCACGATGAGATCCAGACAGAAGTGCTCGTCGAAGCGCTTGATGGTCGGGTACTTGATGGAGGTTTGGAACAGGGTGTGCAGGATGTGGAAGCCGGACTTGTCGGCGGCGAACCAGGTGCGGGGGATCTTCATCCCGCCGAAACGGCGCACGTTGGCCTTGCCGTCCGGTTTGCGGCTCCAGGGGCAACCCCAGTGCTCCAGCTGGATCATCTCGTTGGTGGCGTTGTTGACGAAGTACTCGACTACGTCCTGCTCACACAGCCAGTCACCACCGGAGACGGTGTCGTTGAAGTGGTTTTCCAGGGAATCGTCATCACGGACGACGCCTGCGGCGCCACCTTCGGCGGCCACGGTGTGGCTGCGCATCGGATAGACCTTGGAAATCAGGGCGATTTCCAGCTCCGGGTGGGCTTCTGCAATGGCGATTGCGGCACGCAGGCCACCGCCACCGGCACCGATGATGGCAACATCGGTCTTGATAATATCCACATCTGCCTCCTTAGGGATAGATTTGCTGGGCACGATTTTGCTCTATGAAAAAAATTCAGGCTTGATGCAAGTCAAACTGCTTTGTTTTAGTGCTTGGCAACGGTGATTTTTATTACAACCACCCCATTCCTTGGATGAAAATGCCGTCATTATCGCCATCCATCAGTGATCTGGATCAGCCGTACTCGTTACTCTGGTGATTTTAACTCCAAGATTATACGTAGTTTTCTTTCAAAAAAATGAGAAATGCCTCTCTTTTTGGGTATTGCCCATAAAGTTTTTAAGTTTTTTATCAAAACAGTTTAATGATAACTATTATCACGATGACATATCGAGGTTAGGCATCAAAAAAGTAATGCGAATATAGCCATGACAGACTGGGCCCGTCTCCCACACATGGGCAAAAGGAGATGTCGATCACAGGGTTGAGGGTCTCGAAAGGGGATTATAACCGTTGAAACAAAAAGGGTTTATAAAAAAAGGGGCCTGAACGGCCCCTTTCTTCCCATGGTCGATCAGATGCGGAACATGCCGACCTGATTATTCAATTCACCTGAAATATTTTTAAGCTGGGCCGACAGATTGCGGGAGCTGTCCGCATCCACTGCCAGCTCGTCCGAGACATCCTTGACCGCCTGAATGTTGCGGCTCACCTCGTCGGTGACGGCACGCTGTTCCTCTGCGGCGCTGGAGATCTGGGTCGCCATGTCGGAGATCTGGTTGATGGAGGTGGTGATCTGCTCCAGCGCCTGGGTCGCATCGTTGGCATCTTCCACGCTGTTCTGGGCCAGCAGCTGGCCCTCGTGCATGGTACTGACGGCGCCCTGGGTGTTGCGCTGCAGGGTCTCGATCATGCTGCGGATCTCGACGGTGGAGCTGTGGGTGCGCTGGGAAAGCACCCGCACCTCGTCGGCCACCACGGCAAAGCCGCGTCCCTGCTCGCCAGCCCGGGCGGCCTCGATGGCGGCGTTGAGCGCCAACAGGTTGGTCTGCTCGGCGATGCCCTGGATGGTGGAGAGGATGGTGTTGATCTCCTGGGCGTTCTTCTCCAGTTCCTGAATGATGCCGGAGGCCTGCTTGACCTGGGTGGCGAGATCCGTGATGGAGCGCTGGTTGCGGGCAATCACCTGCTTGCCGTGCTCGCAACTGCTGGAGGAGCTGCGGGCCGCTTCCGCGGTCTGCTCGGCGTTGCTGGCCACTTCGACGGCGGTGGCGGACATCTCGTGCACTGCGGTCGCAATCTGGGAGATCTCGTTTTGCTGGCGGGCCAGCCCCTGGTTGGATTTCTCCGCCATGTCGTGGGAAGACCTGGCCTGCTGGTTGAGCTGGGTGGAGGAGTTGGAGATGTCCTGCACCATGACGTGGATGCGCTCGATGAAGGTGTTGACGTGCTTGGCGACGGTACCGACCTCGTCTTCACGCTCGATCTTGATGCGACGGGTGAGATCGCCGTTGCCGCGGGAGAGATCGGCAATTGCCTCGCCCAGGGTTTTCAGCGGTGCCAGGGAGCCGTTGATGGCGACATAGGAGAAGCCTGCCACGATGAGGATGGTCAGCAATCCCTGGAGGAGGGCGGAGGTGACCATGCGGGAGACGGACTGGTAGGCGACCGCTTCGTCCACCACGATGCCGAAATACCAGTTGGTGTTGGGGATCTCGGTGAGGTCGAATACGCTTGCCTTGCCGCTGATATCCATCTCGGAGATGGTGTTGTCATGGGCCAGCTCGTTGACCTTGGCTGCCGTCAGCTCCGGGGAGATGGCGGTGGCGGGTTTGAGGGTCAGATCCTTGTCCGGGTGGGCGATGATGGTGCCGTTGCTGTCCACCAGAATGGCATAGGTGCCTTCCGAGTTCATGGCGAGTACGTCTTTCACCAGACCGTCGATGGAGACGTCACCGGCGATGACGCCGTCGGTGTTGCCACGACTGAAGGGCTCGGCGATGGTGATGATGAGCTGGCCGGTGGTGATGTCGGCATAGGGAGCCGTGATGGCGAGCTTGCCGGCGGCCATGGCGTCCTTGTACCAGGGGCGCTGGCGCGGATCATAGCCGGCCGGCAGATCGGTCGGCTTGCTCTGGATCATCCGGCCATCCTTGGTGCCCACGTAGACGAGATCGAAGTTGCCCGCATTCATGGACTGGGCCAGGTGGCTGAGGGGCTCGTCTTCCTTGGCGAAGGCTTCCTTGGTGGCGGTGACGAGATTGATGCGGGCGTCGAGCCAGCGGGAGATCCCCTTGACGTTGGCGACCGAGCTGTCGTCGATGAAGCTCCAGATCAGCCGCTGGGTTTCACTGCGCAACTGGGAGGTGTTGTACCAGACCTGCAGGCCGGTGATGACCAGAATGATGGCCCCGATGGAGAGGACCAGCTTGTTCTTGATGGATAGGTTCATGTTTACATCCTTGTGAGCGTCAGTCAGAGATCCATGGTGTTTGTTATTGTTATGAGCCAACTCTGTATCGGCTGGCTATGGACTTTATGTATCCCGGTGCACCGCATTTTTTCAATTCTTTTCACCTCCTTGTGGCCTGCCAGGCCGCGCCGATACTCAGCTGAATCGATCTGGCCGGTTGGTGAAGATGCCATCGACACCCATGCTGGCGAGGGCGCTCCCATCACTCACTTCGTCGACTGTATAGACCAGGATCTTGAGCCCCCGGCGATGGGCATCCGCCACCAGGGTCTCGTCGACGAAATCCACGTCGCAGTTCAGTGACCAGGCCCCCAGCGTCTCGGCGAAGGCGGCGCCGTCGAGAGGCAGGCTGGCCGTGAGGGCGCCGATCCTGATTTCCGGTCGCAGTCCCTTGAAGCGTAACAGCTCGGGATGATGAAAGGAGGAAACGATCCAGTGCGCCTGGGTAAAGCCAAGCTCGGCCTCGGCCCGCCTGGTCAGGGCGGCCACCGGCTCGGCGGTGTGGGCGCCCTTGAGCTCGATGTGCAGTTCGCAGCGCCCCGCCACCAGTGCCATCACCTGCCACAGGGTCGGGATCCGCTCCCCGTCCCCCGCATCCAGGCTCGCCAGGTACTCCCGGGATTGCCCGGTCAGCACACCCTGGCCGTTGGTGCAGCGCTCCAGCCGCCGGTCGTGGAAGACCCAGAGCTCTCCGTCGGCCCACTGCACGTCCAGTTCGATGGCTTTGGCACCCAGATCCAGCGCCAGGCTCATCGCCTTGAGGGTATTCTCCGGGGCCAGGCCGCTGGCACCGCGATGGGCAATGATCTGCATGATGGCTCCTGTTGTCGTCTTTGGCGGCTTCATCCCCGGCTCATCCGGATGTCGATCTGCTGATGTGGCAGATGCATGCCGACCTGGCCGAGTTTCTCCAGGATCAGGGAATGTACCTCGTGTGTAATGGGCATCCGGTGATCCATGTTGTTGACGTAGAGCCGGATCTCGTAGATGAGGGCCGAGTCGGTGAACTCGATGAGGAACACCTCCGGGGCGGGCGTATCCAGCACCAGGGTGGACTCGCGCACGCTCTGCTCCAGCAGTTGCTGTACCTGCTTGGGATTCTGGGTCAGGCCAATGCGAATGCGCAAGCGGACCCGGGTGATGGCATCGGACAGGGACCAGTTGATGAACTGCTCGGTGATGAAGGCCTTGTTGGGGACGATGATCTCCTTCCTGTCCCAGTCCACTATGGTGGTGGCGCGGGTCTTGATCTTGGTGACGGTGCCGGTGAGATCCCGGATGGTGACGGTGTCACCCAGGCGGATTGGTTTTTCGAACAGGATGATGAGGCCGGAGACGAAGTTGGCGAAGATCTCCTGCAACCCGAAGCCCAGCCCCACGGAGAGTGCTGCCACCAGCCACTGGGTTTTGGACCAGTCGATGCCGAGCATGGAGAAGCCGGTGAGGGCGCCAATCAGCAGTACCAGGTACTTGCTCACCGTGGTGAGGGCGAAGCCGGTGCCTGGGGAGAGGCTCAGATGCTGGAGCAGGGTGAGCTCCATCAACCCTGGCAGGTTGCGGGCGGTGACCACCGTCAGGATGAAGGCGAAGACGGTCAGCATCAGATCCTGCAGGGTGATGGCGGAGAGCTGCTCGATGCCGGCCACCTTGCTGCTCACCTGCCACACCTCGATGCTGCTGAGGAAGCTGAATGCCGAGTTGAGATCCGACCATTGCACCACCACCAGCATGGTGAAGCCCAGCATCAGCAGGGTGCGCACCAGGCCGAGGGACTGAGCGCTGATGGTATCCAGATCCAGCTCGGGCTCCTCCACCACATCGGGGATCTCGGAGCTGAGATCGTCCTCTTCCCGCTCCCGCTGCGCCAGGATCTCGGCCCGCTTCTGCTTGGCGCGATCGAAGGCGAGTCGGCGGCGCTGGATCAGCATCCAGCGGTGGGCCAGATAGTAGACGAGCAGGCAGCCGAGCCCCGCCAGCAGGCTCAGCTCCAGCTGGCGCAGCAGGGTGCGGGAGGTGTAGAAGTAGCCGAACAGGGCGCCCAGCACCGCCAGCAGCGGGGCCAGCATCAGGCTGTTCCAGATGAAGTGGTGCAGCAGATGGGGCTTGGTCATGTCTGCCTGACCCCAGGTGAGGGGCAGTTTTTCCCGGTTGAGGCGGGCAAAGAAGAGCAGCAGCCAGAGGGCCCCGATGATGAAGGCGAGGCGTCCCAGGGAGTCGTAGAAGGCGTGCTCCTGATAGCTGCTCGCCATGCCCTGCACGAAGAAGCTCGGGATCAGCACCAGCAGCAGGGTACGAAACTGTCCCCACACTCGCTGCACCCGCTCCTTCTGCCAGCGGAAGTGGAGGATGAGGATCCCCTTCTCCAGAGTGAGATGGCGCGCCACCAGCAGGGCCAGCAGCAGGAACCAGATTTCACCCAGGCCCCGGGCCACCGCCACCGCGAAGGGATATTGCCAGGCGCCGTCCAGCAGGCCGTGCACCATGAGCACCATGGCGGGCAGCGGCAGGGCGGCGAGCACGGAGCGCACCAGCAACCGGCTGGTGAGGCTGAACTTGTCCTGGGTTACCTTGCCGATGCGCGGGGCAATGTAGTGGCTGTATTGAATGAGGTGGCGGGCCAGTTTCAGCCAGCACCAGGCCAGCCCCAGCAGCCCGAGGCCAGCCAGGGTCAGGCTCAGGGGGGTGTTCTCGGCGATGGCCCTGGGCAGTTGCAGCCAGTTGGCCGGGTTGAAGGCAAGGCCGAGGGCGGCCGGGACGCCGAGCAGCACCGCCGGGCTCAGGGGGCGCACGTCCGGCATCCAGAACAGATGGCTGGCGCTGAGTTCGCGGATCTCGTCGATCTTGCTGTTCTGGCGGCTGTAGAGCAGCTTGAGGCGGGTCTGCTCCTGAATGAGGGTGTCGGAGGCATCGTTGAGCCGGGTCAGCAGTTGCCGCCTCGCCTTGAGCAGGTTGTCCAGCACGGCGCGCTGGGCCCTGTCCAGGGTGATGCCGTCTCCACTGAGCAGGCTGTTGCGCAGTTGCACCGGATCCTTCAGGGCATCCTGCTCGGTCTCGTACTGGTATTTGGCCATGCGCGCCTTGACGATGGCTGACTCCAGCCGCTCCAGCGGGAAGTAGGCGGGCAGATCGGCCAGCTTGCTGCGCAGGTTCTCGCCGTAGGCGTTGCTTATCTGCAACCACTCCAGCTGTTCGCGCACCGAATTGACCAGCTCGTTGAGCCCGGAGAGGGAGGTGTCCACCCCCCGTTGCTCGTCCTGCACCCGTTCAATCTGGTCCTCGAGGGCCCCCAGTTGCAGGGAGAGGGCCTGGTTTTGCTGCTGTTGCTCCTGCAAGAGGGGGAGGTCAGAGGTGAGCTGGCGGCGCAGGCGTTCGCTCTCGGCCAGGGCCTGCTCGGTCTTGTCCCGGCGCAGCTGGTTCTGCTGGGCAAGCAGACTGGTCTGCCACTCATCCTCGTCGGTGATGGCGAGGTTGAGCTCCTGCAGCTTGAGCTTGCCCAGATCGTTGCGCTGCTGCGCGGAGAGCTGCTCCAGCTCCAGCATCTGGATCCGGTCGGAGAGGCTCTGTTCCTTGAGTCGGGTGGCCAGTTGCTGGGCCTCCTGCAATCTGTCCGACTCGTTGCTGAAGCTCAGGCGATCGAGCAGGGAGCGGGTCTGGAGCAACTGCTTGCGCAACTCGTCGACCCGCAGGTGATATTCCTGGCCCGTGCTCTCAAGCTGGTTGAGGCTGTCGGTCACCGCCTGACGCTCCTTGCGCAGGTTGAGCTGGCGGTTGCTGCTCAGGCTGATGGCCTGGCGCAGGGCATCCTCCTTGAGGGAGGAGAGGGACGGGCGGGACTGGGGCTGATAGTTGTGCAGCCCCTCCTTGAGACGGGCGGACTCCTTGGGGTAGTCGATGAGGATCTGCTGGTAGGCCTTGCCCTGTTCCCGGTAGCGCTGGGCATCCCGGGCATATTGCAGCGCCTGCTGGTAGCTCTCCCGCAGTTGCTGGTTTTCCGGGGTATCCGTCTTGGGGATGCTTTGCAGCAGCTCCTCTACCTGAGTGATGGCATCATCAGCCTGGACAGCGGAGAAGGGGAACAGGCTGAGACAGAGCATCAGACAGAGCAGGCGTTGCAACATGGCGCACGTTTCCGTTCAGGAGAAGTCGCCCTAGCCTAAAGCAGGGGCCGGGGCGGGTAAAGCCCTCAAGATGAATGATCCACGGCACAAATAACGGGTGATCCGGGTCTTGTTTGGCTATTATTCTGGCCGTTCCCCTTCATTGAGCAATTTATGTCCTCCGTCGATCTGGGCACGGCCCCCCTTTCCCGCCTCTTCTTGCGTTACGTCACCCCCACGGTGGCCGCCATGCTGGTCACCGGCATCTATGTCACCATAGACGGCATCTTCGTCGGCCATATCCTGGGCCAGGACGGGCTGGCCGGCATGATGCTGGCGTACCCCATCTGCGCCGTGCTCTACGCGGTGGGTGCCCTGATCGGCATGGGATCCTCGTCGCTGGCCTCCTTCTATCTGGGCAAGGGGGAGCAGGCCAGGGCGCGCCACATCGTCGGCAATGCCCTGGTGATGGTGCTCATCGCCTCCGCGCTGCTCGCCTTCATTGGCATTCGTTACGGCAAGGCCATGCTTGTCTGGATGGGGGCGCAGGGGGTCATCTTCGACGCAGGCTTCGCCTATCTGCAGTGGTACGCCTGGCTCGGGGTGTTCGCGGTGCTCTCCATGGCCTTTACCGCCCTGCTGCGCAACGACGGGCGACCCGGCCTCACCACCTGGATCCTGGTGGGGGGCGGCGTGCTCAACGTGCTGCTCGACTACCTGCTGATGGCGGTGATCCCCTGGGGGCTGGCGGGGGCCGCCATCGCGACCATGCTCTCCCAGGCGGTCACCGGGGGCCTGTGCCTGTGGCACTTCTTCACCCCCCGCAGCCAGTTGCGCATTCGCTGGGATACCCTGGTGCCCGACTGGCGGCTGATGGGGGAGACATTGCGACTCGGGGTGTCGAGTTTTCTGATGTACCTCTACCTCTCGGTGGTGCTGGCGCTGCACAACAAGGCGCTGCTCTCGGTGGGCACTTCGCTGCACGTGGCCGCCTATGGGGTCATCAGCTACAGCGAGGCCTTCTTCTATCTCATCTTCGAGGGGATCGCCATGGGCATCCAGCCTATCGCCAGCTTCAATGCCGGGGCGGGCAACTGGTCGCGAGTGCTGCGGGTGCGCAACCTGGCATTGGGAGTGACCATGGCGGTGGCACTGTGCGGGATGATCCCGCTGTATCTGTGGCCGGAGGCAGTGGTTTATCTGTTTGCGGGGGACAATGCTGCCCTGTTGCCGGTGGCGACCCTCGGTATCTGGCTCTACTTCTGGGGGCTGCCCATGGAAGGCTTGCTGCTGGTGGGGGCCACCTATTTCCAGGCCATCAACCGGGCCCGCATCGCTTCCCTGCTCACCGGCGGCAAGCTGGTGCTGATCGGCGGTTTCCTGTGGGGCTTCTCCTCCCTGTGGGGAGTGGCCGGTGTCTGGCTGGCGCTGCCCACTTGCAGCACTCTGCTGGTCCTGGTGATGTGGCGGGCGATGAGCAGGGAGGGGCGCCAGTACAGCGCTGCCTGAGATGTGGTCATGCGTCCATGAAAAAGGTAGCCTCGGCTGCCTTTTTCATTTTGAGTGCCCCTGCCTGTGGGCAGCAGGTCGCCGGCCTCAGGGCTTGAAGGCGCCGATAAAGATGGCGGGGTCGACGCGGGCGTCGTTGAGGCTGACGTTCCAGTGCATGTGGGGGCCGGTGGCGCGACCGGTGGCGCCGACCCGGCCGACGATGCCGCCGCGGGGCAGGCTCTGGCCCAGCTTCACGTCCACCTTCGACATGTGACAGAACATGCTGATGAGGCCCTGGCCGTGGTCGACGAACACCGTATTGCCGTTGAAGAAGTAGTTGCCGATGAGGATGACCTTGCCAGCGGCTGGTGCCTTGATGGGAGTGCCGGCTCCGACCGCGAAGTCGAGGCCGGAGTGGGGGTTGCGCTCCTCGCCGTTGAAGAAGCGGCGCAGCCCGAAGGGGCTGGAGAGCGGGCCCTGGACCGGCTTGTCAAACAGCAGGTTGCTCGGCTGAGCCGGGCTGAAGGTCTGGTAGGCGCGGGTCTGTTCGGCAAGCTCCCGGTTGATGCGGGTCATGTCTTCGGCCAGCGGATTGACCTGGCGGCTGTTCTTGAGCTTGATGTGCTGCTCACGGTAGTGCTTGGTACCGACCGTGAAACTCAAGGTGCGGCCATCACTGGTGGTCACCTGATGGGGGCCGGGCGCGCTCTTGAGCGGGATGCCGACGATGGCGATCCACGTCTTCCCGTCTTCCTGTACCACCAGCACAGGCTTGTCCTGATAGCGCACTGCGGGCGCCTTGGCCCCGCTTCCCAGTGGTACCACGGCCACGCCCCCCGGCACCGGGTGGTTGAGCAGGCGGCTGATAAACCCCGGTTCGGCGTGAAGCGCAGGGCTGCCGAGCAGCAGGAGAAGAAAGAAGAGGCGGCGCATGATGGCTCCATCGGATCAGGGGGAAAGCAAGAGGGGGGAGATGATGCCACATTCTGGCGGTGCTGTCCGTCAACCGTGGGCGATAAACTCGTCGGCTGCGGCCCAGAAAGACGCAACGGACACGCCATTGCAGCGAGGTGAATGCTCTGGTTGCGGGTGCCAGCCTTCCCTTCGACGTTGCCAGCCTGAGCAGGGGGCCGCTGCGCTACAGCTTCTCGGGGGTGCTCGCGAGCGACAACCGCTTCATCACCACCAGCCTGGCCGGTGTCGGGGTGGGCATGGTCGAGCAGGGGGCCCTGACCCCTATTCCATTCGATACCGCCATCGCGGTACCCTACTCGGCGGCGACCCAGGCCACCGACTACAAGGTGAGGCTCTACCCGACCCGGCTGCCGGGCCAGGTAGTACGCACCGGCCCCTACACCGGCACCATCATGGTCACGGTGAGCGTGCCCTGAGGAGACGCCGCTTCGCCCCTATTTTTCGACGAGGTCAATGATGAACAGTGACAGGGCCCTGCGCCACGAACCCAAACGCCATGGCATAGGACAGGGCTGGATCTGGATCCGCACCGGATTCGACATCTTCAACAAGGGGATGGGTGCCAGCGTGGCCATGATAGTGCTCTGGTTTGTGGTAGGCATCGTGCTGGATCAGCTGCCGGCGGGGGGCTTGATCTCCCAGTTGCTCTACATGGTGTGGGGGGCTGGCTGGGTGGCGGTGGCGCGGCGGGGTCACCATGGCGAGGCGCTGCAATTTTGCGACTTCTTTGCCGGTTTCCGCCATCGGTTGACCCCCTTGATGCTGGGGGGCCTGATGGTGCTCGGCCTCATCATGGGGATCCTGATGATCTGCGTGTTCCTGCTGCACCAGTGGGGACTCACCGGCCTGTTGTCCGCGGATCCGGGCTCCCTGGCGCTGACCCCGGAGCAGGCACAGGGCTTCCTCGTCTGTGCCCTGGTGGGATTGGCACTGTTCGTTCCCGTGCTGATGGCCATCACCTTCGCCCCCGCCCTTATCCTCTTCCATCAGGTCGGGGTCTGGCAGGCAGCCCGGCTCAGCTTCAAGGGATGTCTGCGCAACATGTGGCCCTTCCTCTGGTGGGGGCTGCTCGGGGCCGTGCTGATCTTCTTTGGCGCACTCCTGATGCTGGTGGGCCTGCTGGTGGTGCTGCCTGCCATCAACTACTCCATCTATGCCGCCTATCACGACATCTATCTGGAGGATCAGGAGGCCGAGGAGGGAGAGACCCCGGTCAAGGCATTCGGTTTCGAAGCCTGACCGGGCACAGGATGGAGCAAAGAGGGGCCGCTAGGCCCTTTTTTGTGCGGCTCGCAGGGATCCGAGAGAGGGAGGGGCTTCCTGCCACAGGGGATCGTCCGCCATCCGCTCCACGAGAAAGTCGAGGAAGCTGCGCAGCAGGGGGGACATCTGTTTGCGGGTGCCATAAACGGCATAGACGCCGAGGCGCTTGGGCTGCCACGGGGTGAGCAGGGGGACCAGGGCGCCGCTTGCCAGATGGGGGTGAACCGAGTAGGCGGGTTGCAGGCTGATCCCCGCCCCGTCCAGGGTGGCGGCCAGCAGCAGGTTGGAGATGTTGGCGCTGAGGTTGCCGCTTACCGGGACGGATTCGGGACCATCGGGCCCTAGAAACTCCCACAGGCTCTTGCCGAAATAGGTGTAGGTGAGGCAGTTGTGCAGTGCCAGATCCTGAACCTGCTGGGGCGGAGCATGGCGGGCTAGGTAGGCGGGGCTGGCGCACACCACCGAGTGGCAGGTGCCTAGCCTGCGGGCCACCAGGTTGGGATCGAGGTCGTTGGTGATGCGCAGGGCGAGATCGATTCGCTCCTCCACCAGATTGACCGTCCGGTCCAGCAGCAGGATGTCGATCGCCGTGCCGGGGTAACGGGCTAGGTAGTCGTTCGCCGCCCCGACCAGCAGGGCTTCGGAGAGAGAGTAGCTGCTGGTGATGCGCAGTTGCCCCTTGGGGGCCTCGTCATGGCGGATGGCCAGGTGTTCCATCTCTTCCCCCAGGGCCAGCATGGCTCTGGCCCGGTTCAGCGCCTCTTCTCCCGGCCCGGTCAGGCTCAGCCGGCGGGTGGTGCGGTGCAGCAATCTGGCCCCCATCCAGCGTTCCAGCTCGGCCAGGTAGCGCGACACCATGGCGCGGGACATCTCCAGTTTCTCCCCGGCGCCGCTCAGGCTGCCCTGTTCCACCACACAGACGAAGACCCGCAATGCGGTCAGCCTATCCATCTTGTGCCCCTATATGCTCGATTTGTGCAACAGTGATGCGCCTATTATGCGGTATTTGTATCAATGGTGATGCAATAAACTGCGCTCATTCCATTAATCCACACCGATGAGCGTTATCTGATGAACAACACACTGCGTACCCTGACCCTGACCAGCCTCCTGATGACGGGTTCCGCCCTGGCGGCCCCCCTGACCGTGACCGTCTACAACTCCGGTGAGAAGGCGATCTTCCCCGTCTCCTCCTCACTGGTAACCGGTGACAAAGAGGCCATCCTGATCGATGCCCAGTTCGACGTGCAACATGGTCAGGCGCTGGTGGACATGATCAAGAAGAGCGGCAAGAAGCTGACCACTGTCTATATCAGTGCCGGTGACCCCGACTTCTACTTCGGTCTGGAACCCGTCATGGCGGCGTTCCCGGATGTCAAGGTGTTGGCCGACCAGCATGTGGTCGACCATATCAAGCAGACCAAGGATGCCAAGCTGAGCTACTGGGGCCCGATCCTGGGCAAGGATGCACCCAAGAGCCTGACCGTGCCGCAAGTGATGACGGCCAGCCACCTGACGCTGGATGGCGAGAAGATTGAAATCAAAGAGATGAACACCCCGAATGCCTACCTCTGGGCCCCTTCCATCAAGACGGCCTTTGGGGGGGTGCCGGTCTACAGCGGCGTGCACGTCTGGATGGCGGACAGCCAGTCCAAGGCCGCTCGCAGCAACTGGGTCAAAGCGCTGAACAACCTGCTGGCGCTGAAACCTGAACGTGTGGTGTCGGGTCACTTCCTGGGGACTGCGCCCAAGGGTACCGAAGCCGTGACCTTCACCCGTGACTACGTGCAGCGTTTTGAGCAAGCGCTGGCCAAGACCAAGCACTCCGGCCAGCTGATTGAAGCGCTGAAGAAGGCTTACCCCTCCCTGCCGGTCGACGATGGCCTGGCCATCGGTGCCAAGGTCAATACCGGCGAGATGAAGTGGTAACTCCCTGACGCCTACATCCCTGTGTTTTTTTACCGGGCCCGAGGGCCCGGTTTTTTATCCAGCATTGAAGCGAGAATGATGATGAACGAAGCGCAAACAACCCTCCATTATGTCTATGACCCCCTCTGTGGCTGGTGCTATGGCGCCGCCCCCCTGCTGAAAGCCGCTGCCGAGATCCCGGGCCTTCGCATCGAACTGCATGGGGGTGGCCTCTGGATGGGCGCCAGGCGCCAGGCCATGGGCCAGCCCCTGCGGGACTATGTGCGTCCCCATGACGAGCGCATCCACGCCCTCACCGGACAGCGCTTTGGTGAGCTCTACTTCAACGAGCTCCTGCTCAACGAGTCACTGCTCCTCGACTCCGAGCCGCCCATTCGCGCCGTTCTGGCGGTGAGCGAGCTTGGCGGCGACGGCCTTGCCTTGTTGCACCGCATCCAGGAGACCCACTACCGGGATGGGGAATGGGTCGGTTCCCCGACACGGCTGGCGGCGCTCGCGCGGGAGCAGGGGCTGACACCGGAGGCATTCGCCCTGGCCTTTGGACGGGTCGATCTTGTGGGCCATCTGGCCACAAGCCAGGCGTGGCTGCGCCGGCTCGGCGGGCAGGGGTTCCCGACCCTGGGATTGATGCAAGGGGAGCGCGTCGTTGCGCTGCCTGTCTCCTCCTATCTGGGAGAGCCATCGGCATTCGCGGATCACATCGCTTCCCTGATGGGGTGAGTCTCTCACCCATCGCCTGCGGCTTGTCAAAGGAGAGGGAGAGGGCAGACCCGTCTGCGCGCCTCCCTTGTCCCCCGCACCGTTCTTGTGCATGCTATCGGCCTCATTGAACGGCAGGATGCAGTACCTATGAACCTTCGCGATCTCGAATATCTGGTAGCGCTGGAAGAGGAGAAACACTTTCGCAAGGCGGCGGAGCGCTGCTTTGTCAGCCAGCCGACCCTGAGTGGACAGTTGCGCAAGCTGGAAGATGAACTGGGGGTGATCCTCATCGAGCGCACCTCCCGCAAGGTGCTGTTCACGCCCGCCGGCGATGCCATGGCCCGTCAGGCACGCAAGGTGCTCAAAGAGGCGCGAGAGCTCAAGAGCATAGGCCAGCATTTCGCCGAGCCCATGTCCGGCGAGATCCACATCGGTTTCATTCCCACCGTGGGCCCCTATCTGCTGCCCCACATCATCCAGGATCTGCGTGAACACTTCCCCAAGCTGGAGTTCTACCTCTACGAAGATCAGACCCAGGTGCTGCTCAAGCGGCTGGAGGAGGGGGAGCTGGATTGCCTCGTGCTGGCGGAGCTGGAAGGGATGGAGGGGTTTGGCGCCATCCCTCTCTATCAGGAGCCCATGTGGCTGGCCGTGCCCCAGCATCACCCGGAGGCGAGCGCCAAGGCGGTGCCCCTGCACAATCTCAAGGGCAAGAAATTGCTGATGCTGGCCGACGGTCACTGCCTGCGGGATCAGGCGATGGGTTTCTGTTTTGCCGCGGGCATCGGTGAGGATCAGCGCTTCAAGGGCACCAGTCTGGAGACCTTGCGCAACATGGTCGCCGCCGGCAGCGGCATGACGCTGGTGCCCAGGCTCGCCGTGCCCGCCAACCCGGAGGAGGGGGGCGTCAGCTATCGCCCGGTAATCAACCCCGTGCCGGGGCGCACCATCTCCCTGCTATATCGTCACTACTCGGTTCGCCGCCCCTGCTTCAATGAGCTGGCGGCCCGCATCTCGAGTCTGATGAAAGCCCTGCTGGGCTGACGCAGCCCGCTCGTCATCCCGAAACAAAAACCGGCGCCTGGGCGCCGGTTTTGTTGTTTCCAGGGGGACCTAGAAGATGTCGTCGGTGGAGACGGGACCGTCTGTGGTCGCATCGTCACCGCCATACACCTGGTTGCCATCGGAGATCTGGCTCGCGTAGCGGGTGGGCTCTGTGCCCTCTTTGAAGAACTCCTCCGTGGTACTGCCATCGGC
Source organism: Aeromonas sp. QDB30 (assembly GCF_027707645.1). Lineage (NCBI taxonomy): Bacteria > Pseudomonadati > Pseudomonadota > Gammaproteobacteria > Aeromonadales > Aeromonadaceae > Aeromonas > Aeromonas sp. QDB30. Next base: position 17,636 of record NZ_JAPCIY010000021.1, read on the forward strand.
GCGATTGGTCAGCAGACCGGTTTCACGATCGATGCGGACCTGCATGATCCCTTCGGGGACCAGCATCTTGCGTTCGGGCACCTGGTGCAGAGCCGTCTTCATGAAGTCAATCCAGATGGGCTGGGCGGCACCGCCGCCAAACTCGGCCCGGCCCAGACCGCGCTGGTGGTTGTCAAAACCGATCCATGAGGTGGCCACCAGATTCGGGGTATAGCCGGAGAACCAGGCATCCCGGGATTCGTTGGTGGTCCCCGTCTTGCCCGAGATGTCGTGACGCTTGAGGTCACGGGCTGCCCGCCAGCCGGTGCCACGCCAGCCATTGCCACCCCAGATGGCGGTGGTCAGGGTGTCGGTGATGAGGAAGGCGCTCTGGGCACTGATGGTCTGCGGTGCCATGTTGTTGGGCACGACAGGATCGATGGGGCACTGGGCCTTCCAGTCTGCCGTGGTATTGGCATAGGCATCCGCGCTGTCGAGACCGGCGGCGGCCAACACGCCGCAGTCGCGACAGGCGGCGGCCGGGTTGGCCTCGAACAGGGGGGTGCCGAAGCTGTCAGTCACTTCGGTGATGAAGTAGGGGGTGACCTGGAAGCCGCCATTGGCCAGCACCGAGTAGCCGCGCACCACTTCCAGCGGGGTAAACTCCGCCGCACCCAGCGCCAGGGATTCATTGGCGGAAATGTGATCACGGGCGAAGCCGAAGCGGGTCAGGCCGTCGATATAGGTATCCAGCCCGATGGCGCGCATCAGCCGGACCGACATCACGTTCTTGGACTTGGCAAGGCCGAGGCGCAAGGTGGTCGGCCCTTCATAGATGGCGGGCGAGTTCTTGGGCTGCCACATGGGGCCCTTGGCGGGATCCCACTGGTTGATCGGTGCATCGTTGATGAGGGACGCCAGGGTATAGCCCTGCTCCAGCGCGGTGGCATAGAGGAAAGGCTTGATGTTGGAGCCGACCTGACGACGGGCCTGATCGACCCGGTTGAACTTGGAGAGCTCGAAGCTGAAGCCGCCGACCAGGGCCTCGATGGCGCCGTCTTGCGGGTTCATGGCCACCAGGGCGGCGTTGACGTCGGGGATTTGGGAGAGCAGCAACTCTTCCCCTTTCTCCCTGACCCAGATCTGGGCGCCGACTTTGAGTACATCCCGCGCCGATTTCGGGGCAAAACCCTGGCGATCGTCGGTGATGAAGGCGCGCGCCCACTTGATGCCATTCCAGCCCAGTTCGGCCTGTTTGCCATTCTTGAGCACCAGGGTGGCGCTCTTGTCGCCGAGCTGGGTGACCACGGCGGCCATCAGGGGTTGATAGGTCGGCTGCTTGGCCAGATGGGCCATGATCTGCTCGTAGTCCCAGGCCGTTTCACCGGCTTTCCACAGCAAGGCGGTCGGGCCACGGTAGCCGTGGCGGGTGTCGTAGTCGAAGACACCGTCCAGCAGCGCCTGATGGGCGGCGCGCTGACGCTTGGCGGTGACGGTGGTGTAGACGTGCAGCCCCATGGTGTAGGCATCTTCACCAAACTGCTCCACCATCTTCTGGCGTACCATCTCGCTCAGATAAGGGGCGTTCAGCGTGGTTTCTGCACCGTGAAAACGGGCCTTGACCGGCATCTTGGAGGCTTCGTCATACTGGGCCTGGGTGATCTTGCCGGTTTCCAGCATGCGACCCAGCACCACGTTGCGGCGGGCGAAGGCGCGCTCCGGGGAGCGGATTGGGTTCAGCATGGAGGGGGCCTTGGGGAGACCCGCGATGATGGCGATCTCGTCCAGGGTCAGATCCTTGACCTCCTTGCCGAAGTAGACCTGGGCGGCCGCGCCGACCCCGAATGCCCGGTAGCCGAGGGGGATCTTGTTGAGATAGAGGGTGAGGATCTCGTCCTTGGAGAGGTTCTGCTCGATGCGCCAGGCGAGGAACACTTCCTTGATCTTGCGTACCAGGGTCTTCTCGTTGCTCAGGAAGAAGTTGCGAGCCACCTGCTGGGTAATGGTACTGGCGCCCTGGCGCGCCTGGCCGGAGACGGCCCAGACGGTGGCGGCACGGATGATGCCGATGGGGTCAATGCCCGGGTGCTCATAGAAGCGGGCATCTTCGGTGGCGAGTACGGCATCGATCATGGACTGGGGAATTTCGTCCAGCCGCAGGGGGATGCGACGAATTTCGCCAAACTGGGAGATCAATTCCCCGTCCCGGCTGTAGACCTTCATGGGGGTAGCCAGTTTGACATCGCGCAGGGCGCTGACGTCCGGCAACTGGGGCTTGATGTAGAAGTAGATGCCGATGAGGCTGGCAACGCCCAGCACAGCACCCAGCATCATGACAATAAACAGGCGAACGAGCCATTTCAGCATGGAAGAACTACCAATCGTCTTAAAATTAGCCAACGGGCGCAGAGTATAGCCTTTTTACCCTCGCGGATTCGAGGTTTTCCTGTCCGCAAACAGGCGACCCCGAGAAGAGGCGGGAGGGTAGCACTCCAGGGCACAATTACCAAGGGGGCCGCAATCAAGGCCGAAAGGAGAGGGGCGTCAACTTTTGACACAAACTTTATGACATTGATAGATAGAGCATTATATTGAGTTAAGCCGTCACATCATGACGCGCTGTCCTACAATAAGTCCGAAAACCCAATAACGCATGGATGTGTATATGTTTGGGCTATTAAGTAAGGGATCCCTCGTCTCCATGGCGGGCATTGATTTTGGCAGTCAAACCATCAAGGCCGTCACCATCAGCGGACGTCCCGGCAAGGTGCACCTCGGCTCGGTTGCCGAGATCCCCATGCCAAGAGGAACGCTGGTCGACTATCAACTTCAGGACATTGAACGGGTCAGTCAGTCTCTCAAGTCGCTCAAGCGGCTCGTGCAAGGGGATTGCCAGAACGTGGCCACGGCCGTGACCGGTTCCAACGTCATCACCAAGATCATTCAGGTCGATACCAACATCAACGAGAGCGAGCTGGAGAACCAGGTTCACCTGGAGGCTGAGCAGCTCATCCCCTTTCCCCTCGATGAAGTGAGCCTGGATTTTGAAATCCTCGGCATGGCGGGCGACAACGGGCGTCAGGAGGTCCTGCTCAGTGCCGCGCGGACCGAGAGCGTCAGTGGTCGGGTCAGTGCCCTGACGGAGGCAGGCATGACGACCATGGTGGTGGATGTGGGGGCCCATGCGCTCGGACGCGCCGTGCTGGCCTGCCTGCCCGACCTGCAAACCTCGGAGAAACCGGTTGGCATCGTCGACATCGGTGCCAGCGCCCTGACTTTCGCCGCCCTGCTACGGGGCCAGGTCATCTATTCCCGGTTGCAGAATTTTGGTGGTGATCAATACAGCCAGGCATTAGCCTCTTTTTACAGCATGAGTATGGAAGAGGCGGAACTGGCCAAGCTCCAGGGCTCCTTGCCTGCGGATCATGAGGTGGATGTCCTGTTGCCTCACCTCAGCACCCTGGTGTTGCAGATACGGCGCAACGTGCAGCTGTTTTGCAGCTCTTCGGGGAACAAGGAGCTCTCCAGGCTGGTGCTGACCGGAGGGGGTAGCCTGCTGCCGGGGCTGGCCGGACAAATCGGCAGCGAGCTCAACTGCGAGGTGCTGCATCCCGATCCCTTTGCACTCTTTGGCAAGCCGCAGGGAGAGGGGGGGCTGACTCATGGGGCCAAGTACATGACGGCGCTCGGGCTGGCACTGAGGAGCTTCACACCATGTCAAATATAAACCTTCTGCCCTGGCGGCAGGCTCGGGCGCAGCGTCAGAAGAAACAATTCGGCATCCTGTTCGGTCTGTTCCTGGCGGGGACGGCAGCCATCGCCTTTGCCGCAGACTGGCTGGTGCAGCAGCAGATCGGTTACCAGCAGCAGCGCAATCAGCGGTTGCAGCAGGAGATGGCAACCCTGGACACCCAGCTTGGGGAGATCAGGCTTCTCAAGGAACGGCGCAAGGAGTTGATTGACCGCATGCAACTCATCGAGCAGTTGCAGATGCGCCGCAACATCCCTGTGCGTCTGTTCAATCAGCTGCCGGTGCTGGTCCCCAACGGGGTGTATCTTGATAGCCTTGCTCTGCAAAACAACAAGATAGACGTGAAGGGAAAGACCGAAGCCTATGGCAGGGTTGCCAGCATGATGCGCCGAATCGACGGTTCCGGCTGGCTGACACAATCCCAGCTCAGCACCATTTTCACGGCCGAGGTGGCCCCCATCGCCCTGAGCCAGTTCTCCATGATGTTCCAGATTGCCACGGCGCTACCCAACGTGGCTAAGGGGCAAAAATGAACCTGCAACAACTCAACGACCTGGATCTCAATGACATTGCCCGCTGGCCGCCGATCGCCAAGGGCATCTTTGTCTTCTTCTGCTGTGCTCTGCTTGGCGGGGCACTCTATTACTACGTGATTGCCAATTCCCTGGCGGCTCTGGGTCGTGAAGCCGCAAAAGAGACCGAGCTCAAGGGACAATTCGAGAGCAAGGCCATGCTGGCCGCGAACCTGGAAGCATACAGAAAGCAGATGGTCCAGCTGGAACATCTGGTCGACACCCAGCTCAAACAGCTGCCCAACACCCACGAAGTCGCCGGTTTGCTGGATGACATCAGCTTCATTGCCACCGACAACGGTTTGACATTGAACAGGATCAACTGGGAGCCAGAGGTGAAACACGAGTTCTCCACCGAGCTGCCCATGCGCATCGAGGTCGTGGGCACCTATCACGAACTTGGCAAGTTCACGGCGGACATGGCTGCTTTGCCGCGCATCGTGATCCTGGATTCTTTCCAGCTCAGCCAGGGGAAGGGGGGGGAGCTGATCGGTATGTCCATGCAGGCCAAGACCTACAAGTACAACGGCAAAACCGTGGAGAAAAAGCCATGAGCATGAGAGCGGGCGTACTTCTCTTGTCGGCGCTGCTGTTGACGGCCTGTGGGGGACAGGAGGACATGGATGAATATGTCAAACAGACCAAGGCCAGAAAGCCGGTACCGATCGAACCTTTGCCGGAGATAAAGCCCTTCTCTCCCATGGTCTATCAACGCAGCGATCAGCGCAGTCCGTTCATTGCACCCCAGCCGGAAACCAGTTCCAGGCTGGACGCCAAGGCCAAGCCGGACTGTGCCCAGATAGTGGCCAATCGGGAAAAGGAGGTGCTGGAACGCTACTCGCTTGCCAGCCTGAGCATGAAAGGCTCCATCGGCAAGCAGGGGCAGTTGTGGGCATTGATCAAAACCCCGGACGGGCAAGCCGTGCGCGTCGGGCTCAACCAGCACATGGGGCTGGATCAGGGCAGGGTCATCAAGATAACGAACACGCATGTTGACTTGATGGAGACGGTACCGGATGGCAAAGGATGCTGGGTCACCCGAGAAACCCAGCTGGCCATGGCCAATCTCGACGCAAAACTATGATCAGGGATGATCAGGGATGAGCAGAGATGAGAACAACAATAAGAAGGATGACCGGTGTGGCGCTGCTGTGGCTGGGCGGATGCACTCAGGTGTGGGCAGTACCCGCGTTGCAGGAGGTCAAGGTGAATCCCCTGCTGGCCGATCAACTCCTGCTGGAGCTCAGCTTCAGCGAACCGGTCAGCGGTTTTACGGACAGGTTGACCTATGAACCCAATCAGCTTCTGCTGCACGTACCCGGGGCCATCGGTGCCCTGACGGTCAATCCCCTGCCCATCAAGCAGCAAGGGGTGAACAACCTCCTGGTGGAGGGGAAGGGGCAGGGGCTCGACATCAAGATCGCCCTCGATCAGCTCACCCCCTATCAGGTCCATCAGCAGGGCAATAAATTGCTGGTGGCGCTGGGAGACAAGGCAGGGCAGCCGGTCGCCTCCTCGGCGGCGCCTGTTGCAGCCGGTCAGTCTGCGCTCGTCAGAAGCCAGCCAGTGACCCAGTCTGCGCTGATTGACACCCAGCGGGTTGCCCAGAACCAGTCCCAGTATCAGGCTCAGCCTGCCGTGGCTGCCACGCCTACCGTGGCTCCTTCGCCCGTTGCCCCCGGCAAGCCGGTGTTGTCCGTGTCTCAGGCAAACATGGGTGGCGCCTACTTCAACTCGGTCAAGGGCGTGGATTTTCGTCGTGGAAAGGAAGGTCAGGGGGAGTTCCTCGTGACGCTGGACAACAGTTCGGCGGCGGTGGATGTCAGCAGCCGTGGTCAGAAAGTGCTGGCCAAGTTCCACGGTACCCGGGTGCCTGATGATCAGCTCAACCTCATCAATGTGCAGGACTTTGCTACCCCGGTCTCCCAGGTGGAGGTGTTCCGCCAGGGCAATGACACCCTGTTCGAGCTCTCGGTGAACGGCCAGTTTGACTACCGTTACGATCAGGCCGACAAGATGTTCATCATCGAGGTGAAAAAACGGGTGGCCACCACGGCGGCGAAGCAGTACCAAGGCAAGCCCATCTCATTGAACTTCCAGGATATTCCTGTTCGTACCGTGTTGCAGATCATCGCCGATTTCAACAATCTGAATCTGGTGACCACGGACTCGGTCTCCGGCAACATCACGCTGCGTCTCGATGGCGTGCCCTGGGAGCAGGCGCTGGACATCATCCTCAAGGTCAGAGGGCTGGACAAACGGCTGGACAACAACATCCTGCTGGTGGCACCGGCGGACGAGATTGCCGCTCGCGAGAAACAGCAGATGGAGAGCCGCAACCAGGTGGCGGATCTCGCTCCCCTCTACACCGAGTATCTGCAGATCAACTATGCCAAGGCATCGGAAGTGGCGGCCCTGCTCTCCTCCGAGAGCACCAAGCTGCTCTCCCCCAGAGGGGCGGTCAGCGTGGATGAACGTACCAATGTGCTTGTGGTCAAGGACACGGCGGATGTCATCAGCAACGTCAAGCGGATGCTGGATATCCTCGATATCCCGGTCAAGCAGGTGGTGATCGAGGCGCGCATGGTGACCATTGATGATGGTTTCGATGAGGCACTGGGGGTGCGCTGGGGTGTGACCAAGACAGACGGTCATGGCAACGGCACCTCGGGCACCATAGAGGGTAATGATGGCGCCGGAAACAATGATGGCAGTTCCACCATCACTCGCCCCAACGTAGAAGACAGACTCAACGTTAACCTGCCGGTGACCAACGCGGCCGGCACGCTGGCGTTCCAGGTCGCCCGTCTTGCCAATGGTACTCTGCTGGATCTTGAACTCTCGGCTCTGGAAAAGGAGAGCAAGGCCGAGATCATCGCCAGTCCGCGTGTCACCACGGCCAACCAGAAGCCGGCCCTGATCGAGCAGGGGACCGAGATCCCCTATGTGGAGTCCTCTTCCAGCGGGGCGACCTCGGTCACCTTTAAGAAGGCGGTACTGAGCCTCAAGGTCACGCCGCAGATCACCCCGGACAACAGGGTGATCCTGGACTTGACCGTGACTCAGGATACCAAGGGTGAAACCGTGCCGACCGGAACCGGGGATGCGGTGTCCATCAACGCCCAGTCCATCACCACCCAGGTGTTGGTCAACAACGGTGAAACTCTGGTGCTTGGCGGCATCTATCAACAGACCATCAAGAGTGATGTCAGTAAGGTGCCGCTGCTGGGGGATATCCCCGGGTTGGGCTATCTGTTCAAGAAAACCACCAGTGAAAACAAGAAGCGTGAACTGCTGATCTTCGTGACCCCGAGGATAGTGACCGACGCCCTCTGAAAACTTTACTTGTGAGAGTAAAACACATATAACCTTACGCCCCGATGAGGCTGGGGCGTAAGGGCTGCGGTTGCCAGTCCTGGTTTCTACTGAGATAATCCCCCTCCTGATCCATCGCAAGATAAGGTTCATAGGTACCCCGGTCGAGTGTTTACCGGGGCCATACAGTTTGTAATTACTAACGAAAAGACATGGCTGAGAAACGCAATATTTTCCTGATAGGTCCCATGGGTGCGGGCAAGAGCACCATAGGTAGACATCTGGCAGAACAACTGCACATGGAGTTTTTCGACTCAGATCATGAGATTGAGCGCCGCAGTGGTGCCGATATCGGCTGGGTGTTCGATGTTGAAGGCGAAGAAGGTTTCCGGATCCGCGAAGAGAAGGTGATCGGTGAGCTCGCCGAACAGCAGGGTATCGTGCTGGCAACGGGTGGCGGTGCCATCAAGAGCCGTGAAACCCGCAACAAACTCTCCGCACGCGGCATCGTGGTCTACCTCGAAACCACCATTGAAAAGCAATTGGCGCGAACCCAGAGAGACAAGCGTCGTCCCTTGCTGCAAACCGAAGAGCCGCCCCGTGAAGTGCTTGAGCGTCTTGCGCAAGAGCGCAACGCCCTGTACGAAGAGGTTGCCGATTTTGTCATCCAGACGGATGACCAGAGTGCCAAAGTTGTCGCTAATCAAATCGTCAAGTTGATTGGTATGTAATTCATTAGAGGACGTCCATGGAAAGGTTGAAGGTCGAACTGGGTGAACGCAGCTACCCGATAGAGATAGCTGCCGGTCTGCTGCAACGCCCCGAGGTACTGGCGCAGACGATCAAGGGCAAGCGGGTCATGATAGTGACCAATACCGTGGTCGCGCCCCTGTATCTTGAACAGATCATTCAGTTGCTGTCCGGTTTTCAGGTGGAACACCTGATCCTGCCCGATGGCGAGGCCTACAAAACCCTGGCGACCTTCGAGCGGATCATGTCTGCTCTGCTGGAAACCAGCCATGGTCGTGATACCACTCTGATCGCTCTGGGGGGCGGTGTGATAGGCGATGTTGTCGGCTTTGCTGCGGCAAGCTACCAACGAGGCATTCCGTTTATTCAGGTGCCTACCACGCTGCTCTCCCAGGTTGACTCTTCCGTCGGCGGCAAGACCGCCGTCAACCATCCTCTCGGCAAGAACATGGTGGGGGCCTTCTATCAGCCCAAGCATGTGATCATCGATACCGACTGCCTCAAGACCCTGCCTGCCCGGGAATTTGCCGCCGGCATGGCCGAGGTGATCAAATACGGCATCATCTGGGATGCCGCCTTCTTCTCCTGGCTCGAAACCAACATGACTCGCCTGCAGCGCCTCGACGGTGATGCACTCTCCTATGCCATTCGCCGCTGCTGCGAGATCAAGGCTGATGTGGTCGGTCAGGACGAGACCGAGCACGGCGTGCGCGCCTTGCTGAACCTGGGACATACCTTCGGCCATGCCATCGAGGCGGAGAAGGGTTATGGCAACTGGCTGCACGGTGAAGCCGTGGCGGCGGGAACCATGCTGGCGGCCGAGACGGCCCTGGCCCGTGGCGACATGACGGCGCAAGAGGTGGTACGAGTCCGCGATCTGCTGTTGGCCGCCGATTTGCCGGTCAAGGCACCGTACGATATGGATTTTGCCGCCTTCATTCGCCATATGCGCCGTGACAAGAAGGTGCTGGAAGGCAAACTGAGGCTGGTGCTGCCGATCGGGATCGGACAGGCCCAGGTCGTGGCCGATGTGACAGACGAGCAATTGATGGCGGTGATCGAGTCTGGTCGTGACCACTAATAAATTGCTCAAACTGCCTTCTCAGCGGCAGTTGGTTGACCGGCTGCTGCACCTGATCGAGTTCAACCACCCCTTTGTTTTTCTCTCCGGCAAGCCAGGCAGTGGCCGTGGCACACTGTGCGAGTCGCTGCTTGCCCAACTGCCCGATGCGGTGCGGGTGGCCAGCCTCATCGGCAGCCCGTCCATGAAGATGGCGGATGTGCGCCAGTTGCTGTTGCAGCAGGTGGTGGCACGTCCCCTGTTCAACGCGCAGGATGCCCTGGCGGACAGCTTCTTTCGCATGGTGGGTGACAAGCCTGCCAGACTGCTGCTCATCATCGAACGTGCCGATACCTTGCCTGCCGAGCTGGTGGGGGAGTTGTGGGCGCTCTGTCGTCACAACGATACCCTGGCATCTCCTCATAAACTGGCCATCCTGCTCTCGGGTGATGACGCCTGGTGTCGTAACCAGAAGGCGCTCCTCAAGGGACGGGCCATGCCAGCCCTCGAGCTGGAGGTCGCGCCACTGAGCGCTCCTGAGCAACGTATCTTCTTGTATGAGAAGGCCAAAGAGCTCAAGATCCCGACAGCCCTCTTGCCCAAGCCGAAAGTGGAAGAGATCCTGAATGGGGCGGGCGGACATCCGTCAGCCATCATGCAGTTACTGGAGGATACCATGACCGACAGAAGGCCCAAGAAACGTCAGGCCGAGTTGCCCGTCAAGAAGATAGCGATCGTGCTTGCCCTGGTGGCGGGCGGGTTGCTGGCCCTGAGCTATCTGCCCCTGTTCGACAGTGCAGGCCAGGACCCCGCCCAGGCTCCGTCCCAGGGGATGGCGTTGCCCGATCCCGTCTCAAGCGATCCTGTGAACGTCGGTGCGGCGAGCGGGGCTTTGGGTACTCAGGCGAACAGTGGCGCCGCTGCCATCCCGTCAGGGAATCAGGTTGCCCGCGATTGGCAGTCCGATGCCAAGCCCTTGCCCAAGAAGGTCGAAAGTGAGACGGTCACCACGGAGTCAACCAACTATGAGGGGCGCCGGGTCGTCATCTCCGACGAAGTGGTCGAGAAATTGATGAACCAGCCGAACGTCAGCGGCGCCTTGCCCACGGCCGTGGTGGATGAGCTGGTGGGGAGCGGTTCCCGTGCGGTCCCGACCGGAACGACGGCCCAGGTCAAGAATCCGGCCCCGAGCCGTGTCCCGGCCCGGACAGAGGCTCAACCGGCCAGTGGCGCGCAGACAGCGCCGGTCGCGGCCCCAGCGGCCAAGGTGGCGTTGACGCCGGTGGCGACTCTCAACAAGAAGCCGAAGAATCACTACAGCATCCAGTTGATGGGGGCGAGCAACACCAAGGCGGTAGACAGCTTTGTGGCCGAGCATGGCTTGGCGGGCAAGGTGTGGGTCTACAAGACCCGCTTCCGTGGCAGTCCCTGGTATGTAGTGGTGCAGGGAGACTACGCCAACAGTGCCCAGGCCAAGGCGGCCATTCGCAAGCTGTCGCCTGCCTTGCTCAAGGGACAACCCTGGCCCAAGTCATTCGCCCAGATACAAAAAGAATTGAAGCAATAGCCAGCCACCCGAAGAAGGGGGTAGAATCACCCCCCTTTTTTGGGCATAGCCTTGTCAACACCGGACTTCCATGAAAAAAACACGCGCGTTTTTAAAATGGGCCGGGGGAAAATACTCCCTGGTCGAAGAGATCGCCGAGCGTTTGCCGGCCGGGCGTGTGTTGCTGGAGCCCTTCGTCGGGGCGGGATCCGTGTTTCTCAACACGGATTACGACGCCTATGTGCTAAACGACATCAATCCGGATCTCATTGGCCTCTACAACCACCTCAAGCAGCAGCCGGACAGCTTCATCAGTGAGGCCCGCAAGCTGTTCGTGGCCGAGCACAACCACAAGACCGCCTATTATCGGCTGCGTACCCAGTTCAACCAGACCGCGGCCGGGTTTGAACGGGCTCAGTTGTTCCTGTTTTTGAATCGCCATGGTTTCAACGGCTTGTGCCGTTACAACAAGAAGGGGGGGTTCAACGTTCCCTTCGGTTCCTACAAGAAACCCTACTTCCCGGAGAAAGAGCTGTGGGCGTTTGCCGAGAAGGCGCAGAAGGCGACGTTCATCTGTGAAAGCTATGCCGACGCCATGGCCCGTGCAGAGGAAGACTGGGTGATCTACTGCGATCCGCCCTATGCCCCCCTCTCCACCACGGCGAGTTTCACCACCTATTCGGCAGGCGGTTTCACCCTGGACGATCAGGCGCTGCTGGCCAGGCTGGCTCGCCACATCGCCGCCCATAAAGGGGTGCCCGTGCTCATCAGCAACCATGACATCGAGTTGACCCGCGAGCTCTATCGCGGCGCCCGGCTCGACGAAATCCTGGTCAAGCGCACCATCAGCCGTAACGGCGGTGGTCGCAACAAGGTGGCCGAGCTGCTGGCGCTCTATCCGCCCGGCATCGAGCCCGAACAGGGCTATTATCCCGGTGAGGCGGAGCTGGTTGCCGTCGGCTGAGTGAACAACGGTCCCTGAGGGGGCCGTTGTCATTTCTGATGCTGCCGCTGGTATTCCGTGAGCCGCGCCTGGCATCGTTTGCCGGCCATGGTGCCGGAGCGGCGTGTTCTGTAGATGCGGGTCGTTTTCATCGCCCTTTTGCGATAAAATTGCGCCGTTTTTTCTGCCACGCTGCCAATGGATGACGCTGATGAAAGACTTTCTGATTGCCCCCTCTATCCTCTCCGCCGACTTTGCCCGTCTGGGTGAGGATGTGGCCAAGGTGCTGGCCGCCGGGGCCGACGTGGTCCATTTCGATGTGATGGACAACCATTATGTCCCCAACCTGACCATAGGCCCCATGGTCTGTCAGGCGCTGCGCGATTACGGCATCGAAGCGCTCATCGACGTGCACCTGATGGTCAAGCCGGTGGATCGCATCGTGCCTGATTTTGCCAAGGCCGGTGCCAGCCTGATCACCTTCCACCCGGAAGCCTCCGATCACGTGGATCGCACCCTGGGCCTCATCAAGGAGCAGGGTTGCCAGGCTGGTCTGGTGCTGAACCCCGCGACCCCGCTCACCTGCCTGGAGTACGTGATGGACAAGCTGGACGTGATCCTGCTGATGTCGGTCAACCCGGGCTTTGGCGGTCAAAGCTTCATCCCCGGCACCCTCGACAAGCTGCGCCAGGTGCGCCGCCTGATCGACGAGAGCGGCCGCGACATTCGCCTGGAAATCGATGGCGGGGTCAAGGTCGACAACATTCGCGAGATTGCCGAGGCGGGTGCCGACATGTTCGTGGCGGGCTCTGCCATCTTCGGCAAGCCGGATTACAAGGCGGTGATCGACCAGATGCGCGCGGAGCTTGCCCATGTCCGTCGCTGATCGCCCCTTTGACCTGGTGCTGTTCGATCTGGATGGCACGCTGATTGACAGCGCCCCGCAACTGGCGCTGGCGGTCAATCGTACCCTGGCGGAGCTGGGGTTGGCCGAGGCCGACGAGGCCGTGGTGCGTACCTGGGTCGGCAACGGCGCCGACAAGCTGATCCAGCGGGCTCTCGATTACCGCGACGCCCCGGAGCAGTTTGCCAAGGCCCGCCCCCTGTTCGACCGTCACTATCAGGCCTGTCTTCTGGAAGGCCTGGGGATGTATGAAGGGGTCGAGCAGAGCCTGCGTCGCCTGCAACGGCTCGGCTATCGCCAGGCCGTGGTGACCAACAAACCGAGTCACTTCGTGCAGCCCATTCTGGAGGCCCTCGGCATCAGCGACTGTTTCGCACTCTGGCTCGGGGGCAACTGCGTACCCGTCAAGAAGCCGAGCCCGGAGCCGCTGTTGCACGCCTGCCACGAGCTGGGTGTCAGCCCGTCCCGCACCTTGATGGTGGGGGATTCCGAAAATGACGTGCTGGCCGCCCAGGCCGCCGGCATGAAGGTGGTGGGGCTCACCTATGGCTACAACTATGGCCGCCCTATCGCAGACTCCCGCCCCGACTGGGTTTGCGAGCAGTTTGCCGAACTCGACGCCCTGCTGGTCTGATCCAGACCGGGCTGGCGGATAACAAGGATTACTACTCTGATGACTAAACCAATCGTATTGAGCGGTGCCCAACCCTCGGGCCAGCTGACCATCGGCAACTACATGGGAGCCCTGCGTCAGTGGGTCAGCATGCAGGATGACTTCGACTGCCTCTATTGCATCGTCGATCTGCACGCCATCACCACCCGCCAGGATCCGGCCGCCTTGCGCAAGGCGTGCCTCGACGCAGCCGCCCTTTATCTGGCGGTGGGCATCGACCCGGCCAAGAGCACCGTCTTCATCCAGTCCCACGTGCCCCAGCACGCCGAGCTCGGCTGGATCCTGAACTGCTACACCCAGATGGGCGAGCTGTCGCGTATGACCCAGTTCAAGGACAAGTCCGCCCGTTTCGAGAACAACGTCAACGTCGGTCTGTTCGGTTATCCGGTGCTGATGGCAGCCGACATTCTGCTTTATCAGGCCAATCAGGTGCCGGTTGGCAATGACCAGAAGCAGCATCTGGAGCTGACCCGCGACATCTGCACCCGCTTCAACAACCTCTATGGCGAAGTCTTCACCCTGCCGGAACCTTTCATTCCGACCGAAGGGGCCCGGGTGATGAGCCTGCAGGACCCGACCAAGAAGATGTCCAAGTCCGACGACAACGAGGCCAACTTCATCGGCTTGCTGGAAGATCCCAAGCAGATCGTCAAGAAGATCAAGCGGGCGATGACCGACTCCGACGAACCGGCCGTGGTGCGTTTCGATCCCGAAAACAAGCCGGGGGTTTCCAATCTGCTGACCCTGATGTCCGGTGTGACCGGCCGCTCCATCCCGGAGTTGGAGCAGCACTTCGAAGGCAAGATGTACGGCCACCTCAAGAGTGAAACGGCCGATGCCGTGGTCGCCTTGCTGGAACCCATCCAGGCGCGCTTCCGCGAGCTGCGTCAGGATGAGGCCCATCTGCAGGCCATTTTGGCGGCTGGCGCACAAAAGGCGCGTGAAAGGGCTGAAAAAACCCTGATCAGCGTATATGATGTCGTCGGCTTCGTTCCTCGAGCCTGACATACTGGGAAGGTGTAGTAGAAGAGAGCTGGGTGGATGCCTGGCTTTCTTTGTTTTACACCTTCCGGTTTGTCGCAACCTCCCCAATGTCAAACACGGGCTTTGCCCCAAGAGAAAGCATGTCTGTCGAATCACAAACCCTGAGTGAAGAGTTGGGTGACAAGGGTCACTGGCTGCGCAAGTTTCGCAAGGCCAAGAGCCTCAATACCTTGCAGTTGATGGTCTCCAACGCCATCGACAAGCACCACAAGACCCCGGCCATCGCGGCTGCCATCTATCTGGCCGAGTGCCAGCGGGAACGGGAACTGGAACAGGGCCGTTATCTGGACCGCTGAGGTCCGTTGTCAGCCCTTGCCAAGGTGACTCCTTCCCATCTGCCTGTCACGACCTGTGCCCTTTTCCCGGTCGCCTCCCGTCTCTTTTACCTTGCCATCCTGACATGGAGCGGCTGATGCTGCCCGATCGGGGACAGGCCCACCGCCGGGTGGGGTCGACAGGCCCGGATCGCCATTGAAGAGCGGACAGACTGCACAGCAGGTGAGGTGATCGCCGGTTTATTAACGCAATGAGACATGCCAGAATGCGCGGCGTTTGTCTGCCCGCGCTCGTAACGGGCTGTCCGATCACCGTCTCTGTCTTATTCCCAGGGTGTTTGCATGCTGCTACTCATCGACAACTACGACTCTTTTACCTGGAACCTGGTGCAATACTTCGGCGCTCTGGGGCAAGAGGTGGTGGTCAGGCGCAACGATGAGCTGAGCCTGGAGGAGATAGCCCGGCTTGCCCCCCGCCATCTGGTGATCTCTCCCGGCCCCTGCACGCCAAACGAGGCGGGCATCTCTTTGGCCGCCATCTCCCGTTTTGCCGGCGAGATCCCCATCCTCGGCGTCTGTCTCGGCCATCAGTCCCTGGCACAGGCCTTTGGTGCCCGGGTGGTGCGTGCCCGTCAGGTGATGCACGGCAAGACTTCTCTCATCCGTCACAAAGGGGAGGGGGTATTCAAGGGGCTCAACAACCCGCTGCGGGTGACCCGCTATCATTCTCTGGTGGTGGAGGCGGCGTCGCTGCCCGACTGTTTTGAGGTCACCGCCTGGAGCGAACATGCCGACGGCAGCCAGGACGAGATCATGGGGCTGCGGCATAAAACACTGGCGCTGGAGGGAGTGCAGTTCCATCCGGAAAGCATCTTGAGCGAACAGGGGCACCAGTTGCTGGCCAACTTTTTGGCCGTTTCCTGAAAAAATTGCGATGTCTGTCTCAAAACCGTCATGAGGCAAAAAAAAATTTCCCTGAGACTTTATTCACCCTCCTCCCTGTCCAAATTATCTCTTGCCAACACCCCCTGAGCCGTTATGCAATGCGGTTGCCTAAAATCTCAAAGGCAATCGAACATTGTTCCTTATAGGCGGTTAAGTTACAGACTTTTTACTTTTTTTCTGTGATAATTCCGCCACGTTTACACGAATTTAACTTTTGGGCGGTGGATTATTCTGCCGCGAGATAGCAGGAGAGCAATATGTCAGAGTTGTTGGCAGTGACACGTGAAGTGTTTGATGAAGTGATGGTTCCCAACTATGCGCCGGCCAAAATCATCCCGGTGCGCGGCGAGGGGTCACGTGTCTGGGATCAGGAAGGCCGCGAGTATGTGGATTTCGCGGGCGGGATCGCGGTCAATGGCCTGGGCCATTGCCATCCCAAACTGGTCGAGGCCCTGAAATCCCAGGGTGAGAAGCTGTGGCACCTCTCCAACGTGATGACCAACGAGCCGGCCCTGCGCCTGGCCAAGAAACTGGTCGCCGCCACCTTCGCCGAGAAGGTCTATTTCTGCAACTCCGGTGCCGAAGCGAACGAAGCGGCCCTCAAGCTGGCCCGCCGCTACGCCATCGAGAAGTTCGGGGCCCACAAGACCCAGATCATCGCCTTCCACCAGGGCTTCCACGGCCGTACCTTCTTTACCGTCAGCGTGGGTGGCCAGGCTGCCTACTCCGATGGGTTCGGTCCCAAGCCTGCCGACATCACCCACGTCGCCTACAACAACCTGGAGGAGCTGGCTGCCGTCATCTCCGACAACACCTGCGCCGTGGTGATGGAGCCGCTGCAGGGCGAGGGTGGCATCATCAGCCCCACCGACGAGTTTGCCAAGGGGGTGCGCGAGTTGTGCGACAAGCACAACGCCCTGCTGGTTTATGACGAGGTGCAATCCGGTGTCGGTCGTACCGGCGAGCTGTTTGCCTATATGGGTCTGGGCATCACCCCGGACATCCTCACCAGCGCCAAGGCGCTGGGCGGTGGCTTCCCCATCGGGGCCATGCTGACCACCACCGAGATCGCCTCCCACCTGAAAGTGGGCACTCACGGCTCCACCTACGGCGGCAACCCGCTGGCGTGTGCCGTGGCCGAGGCGGTGATCGACGTGGTCAACACCCCGGCAGTGCTGAGCGGCATCAAGCAGCGCGAGCAGCTGTTCCGCGAAGGGCTGGAAGCCATCAACGCCAAGTACCACTGCTTCAGCGAAGTGCGCGGCAAGGGCCTGCTGCTGGGCGCCGTGCTCAACGATGACTTCAAGGGCCGCTCCCGAGACTTCCTGCTCGCCTCCATCGATCAAGGCCTGATGGCGCTGGTTGCCGGTACCAACGTGGTGCGTTTTGCCCCCTCCCTGGTGATCCCGGAAGCGGACATCAAGGAAGGGCTGGCACGGTTCGAGAAAGCGGTCGCTCAGGTGGTCAACGCCTGATCCAAATTGAGGTGGGGAGCCCTCCCGGCAGGAGCCGGGACCCCACCTGTCGTCAATGAAAGGGAGTTGTCATTTATGTTGGTTATCCGTCCTATCGAGCAGCGCGACTTCGCCGGCCTCAAGACCTGTGCCATCGAATCCGGCACCGGCATGACATCCTTGCCGGTCAACGACGAGCTGCTGCAACGCAAGATCGATGCCTCGACCCAGACCTTCCTGGACAAGCCCGCCGGCAAGGGCGAGTGCCTCTATTTCTTCGTGGCCGAGGATCTGGAGACCGGGGAGATGGTCGGTACCTGCGCCATCGACGCGGCGGTCGGCCTGTCCCAGGCGTTCTACAACTATCACATCGGCAAGGTGGTGCACTCCTCTCCCAAGCTCGGCATCTACAATGTCGTGGAAACCCTCACCCTCTCCAACGACTACACCGGCAATTCCGAGCTCTGCACCCTGTTTCTGCGTGAATGCGCCCGCGAGGGGCTCAACGGCCGTCTGCTCTCCAAGCACCGTTTCCTGTTCATGGCCGAACACCCCGAGCTGTTTGACAGTACCGTCTTTGCCGAGATGCGTGGTGTCTCCGATGGCAACGGCCACAGCCCCTTCTACGAGTGGCTGCAAAAACATTTCTTCTCGATGGATTTTCCCACCGTCGACTATCTGACTGGCATCGGCAAGAAGCGCTTCATCGCCGAGCTGATGCCCAAGTACCCCATCTACGTCAATCTGCTGAGCAACGAGGCGCGCGCCGTCATCGGCAAGACCCACGAAAAGACCCGGCCTGCCCTCAAGATGCTGCAGGATGAGGGGTTCGTGAATCGCGGTTATGTCGACATCTTCGACGCCGGCCCCACCGTCGAATGCGAGGTGAAGAACATTCGCAGCGTGCGCCGCAGCCAGAAGCTGGCGGTGCTGGTGGGTGAGCCCATCGGCGGCCATACCTACCTCATCTGCAACACCAGGTTCGAGCAATACCGCGCCTGCTACGGCAACATCCGGGTCGATCTGGACAAGCACGAAGCCATCATTCCGCCCAAGATGGCGGCCGCCCTCAAGGTGGAAAATGGCGACATGGTGCGCGTCGTCGATCTGGATTGACCCGCCCCGCACCACAGCATTGAGACAGGCTGCCGAGGCGGCCTGCGTACCCACAGGGAGTGAATTGATGATGTCTTTAGTCCAGTTTATCGATGGCCAGTGGCTGGCCGGTGAAGGCAAGCCGTTCGAATCCATCGACCCGGCCAAAAACGAGGTGATCTGGCGGGGTGAGGCGGCAAGCCAGTCCCAGGTGGATGCGGCCGTCAAGGCGGCCCGCACGGCCTTCTACCATTGGTCCGATCTGGCCCTTGAAGAGCGCCTTGCCATCGTGCGCCGCTATGCCGACCTGCTCGGCGAGCACAAGGAGGCGCTGGCCCTGACCATCGCCCGTGAAACCGGCAAGCCCCTGTGGGAGACCCGCACCGAAGTGGCGGCCATGCAGGGCAAGATTGCCATCTCCATCCGCGCCCATGACGAGCGTACCGGCACGGTGGAAAATCCCATGCCGGGCGCCAAGGCGTTCGTGCGCCACAAGCCCCATGGCGTCGTGGCCGTGTTCGGCCCCTACAACTTCCCGGGCCACCTGCCCAACGGCCACATTGTGCCAGCGCTCATCGCCGGCAATGCGGTCGTGTTCAAGCCTTCCGAGCTGACTCCCATGGTGGCTGAAGCCATGGTCAAGGTGTGGCAGGAGGCGGGGCTGCCCAAGGGGGTGCTCAACCTGGTGCAGGGGGAGGTCGACACCGGCAAGGCGCTGGCCGGCAACCCGGACATCGACGGCCTCTTCTTCACCGGCTCCTCCCGTACCGGCCACTTCCTGCATCAGCAGTTTGCCGGCCAGCCGGGCAAGATCCTGGCACTGGAGATGGGTGGCAACAACCCGCTGATCGTGAAAGATGTGAGCGACATCGACGGCGCCGTCCATGCCATCGTGCAGTCCGCCTTCATTACCTCCGGCCAGCGCTGCACCTGCTCGCGCCGTCTGTTTGTCGAGCGCGGCGAACGGGGCGATGCCCTGGTCAAGCGCCTGGTGGAGGTGGTCGGCCAGATCAAGGTCGGCCTCTATGACGCCGCCGAGCAGCCGTTCATGGGCGCCATGATCAGCGAGAAGGCCGCACTCGGCATGGTCGAGGCGCAAGCCAACCTGCAGCGCCTCGGTGGCGAAAGCCTGCTTGCCCTCAAGCACCTGGAAGCGGGCACCGGCTTTGTCTCCCCGGGCATCATAGACGTGACCGCGGTCAGCGCGCTGCCGGATGAAGAGTACTTCGGCCCGCTGCTGCAGCTCATTCGCTACGACGACTTCGATGCGGCCATCGAGAAGGCGAACGCCACCAGTTTCGGTCTCTCGGCCGGCCTGCTCGGTGACAACGAAGCGGACTGGAACCACTTCTTCAAGCGCATCCGTGCCGGTATCGTCAACTGGAACAAGCCCATTACCGGTGCTTCCAGTGCCGCCCCCTTCGGCGGCATCGGTGCCTCCGGCAATCACAGAGCGAGCGCCTACTACGCCGCCGACTACTGTGCTTACCCGGTCGCCTCCGTCGAAGACAGCAAGGCTGCTATGCCGGATCAGCTGTCTCCCGGTCTGACCTTCTGATAACAAGAAAATAAAAGAGGGGCACTGAACAGGTGCCCCTGTCTGTACCCGCAATCAAAGGAAAGAGAGATGCAAAAGGATATCGACACCCTGTTTGGCCATCTGTGGGACAACTACATTCAGGTCACCCCCAGTGCTCACAAGGTTCATCAACTGCTGGGCGGCGGTGCCCCCATCATCAACGATCACGTGGCGTTTCGGACCTACAACCTGCCCAAGCTCGGTCTCGAGAAACTGGCGGCCCATTTCCGTACCCTGGGGTACGAAGAGAAGGGCGAGTATGTGTTCAAGGCCAAGAAGCTCTATGCCAAACACTTCGAGCATAAAGATCCTGATGCGCCCAAGGTGTTCATCAGCGAGCTGAAGGTGGAAGAGCTCTCCGAAGGTGCCCAGGCCATCATCCACAAGCTGGTGGATCAGGTACCCGATCACCTCACCGACCCCCCGGCTTTCCTCTACGCCGGCGCGCCCTGGCAGGTCTCCCACACCGACTACCAGACCCTGCTGGCAGAGAGCGAGTATGCCGCCTGGATGGCCGCCTGGGGTTATCGTGCCAACCACTTCACCGTCAACATCAACCGCCTGAAGGACTTCGACACCATCCAGCAGGTGAATGCGGCGCTCAAGGCGGCAGGCTTCGTGCTCAACACCGTTGGCGGCGAGGTGAAGGGCGATCCCGAGGTGATGCTGGAGCAATCCTCCACCATGGCAGACAAGGCCGAGGTGCCCTTCAGCGACGGCGTGCGCACCATCCCGAGCTGCTTTTACGAGTTTGCCCTGCGCTACCCGCAGGCCGATGGCGTGCTCTACCCTGGCTTCGTCGAAGCGTCGGCCGACAAGATCTTCGAATCCACCAACGCCATGTAATGGCCGCCATGAAAACAACGCCCCGTCTGGGGCGTTTTTTATAGATTTACGCCGACCTGACACCTCTTTACCTCCCCTTAACCCATCAGTTCGCGGCGATTCGCTAGCATGATACCGCCCGCTGCCGTGGGCCATCGCCGCACCGTGCCGGTGTATGCCACCCGTTTTGGAGTCATGCCATGAAGATTGTTCTGCCTTTGCTGTTTTCCCTCACTACTCTGACCGCCGCAGCGGGCGATCAGGGCAGCCGTACCCCACCCAAGCCTCCGCGCGAGCTGTCGGCCGAGATGAAAGCGGCGTTTGAGAGTTGCAAGGAGCATGGCAAACCGGGGGAGTCGGAATTTGACAACTGCATGTCAGATCTGGGATTTGAGCGGCCGGACGGCCCGGCACCGGCAGGTGGGAAGCAGGGGGAGAATGAGGCCGAGTAAACTGGTGCGGGCCAGTCGGTTAGGATGGGCCCGCACCGCTCACACCCGTTGCAGTGCCCCTTCGGTGGCCAGCAAGGTGGTCATGCCGGCGGCCTTGCCCGCCTGAATGCCTATCCGGGTGTCTTCAAACACCAGGCAGTTGGCCGGGTTGGCGCCGAGCTGCTCGGCCACTTTCAGGAAGGTGTCCGGGTGGGGCTTGTGATTGACCACATCATCGGCACTCACCAGCACGGAGATGAAGGCATCGAGCCCGGTCTGACGCAGGATGTGCGCCGCATGTTCCCGGGTTGAGCCGGTACCTATGCCCATGGGCACCTTGTCGTGGTACTGCCTGACCAGCTCCCACATGGCGGGAAACACCCGGACGTCGTCGATCCGTGCCAGGTAGAGGGCCACCTTGCGCCGGGCAAAGGCTTCCACGTCGATGGTCATCCCGTGCTGCTCTGCCAGCATGGTCACTATCTTGCGGGTGGGGATGCCGCCGTACTCGTTGAGCTGTGCCCGATCAAACGGCAGGCCGAACTCGGCACTGGTGATTTCCCAGGCATCCAGGTGCAGAGGCATGGAGTCCACCAGGGTGCCATCCATGTCGAAGATCAGGGCGTCGTACTCGTCGAATCGGGGCTGTTCACTCTGGTGATGATCGCAGGGGGATGACTGGGGCATGGGGGGCGTCCTCTTCGGCAAAGACTCACCCTAGCAGATCCGGCTCGCAGATGTCGCGACCTTCATCATGGTTGGCAGTGGTTTTGACCATCGGCTAATGATTTATGAGACAATAATGTGCCTTGTACCCCCTGTGCCGATATCTCACATGAGCGAGCCTGCCTATGTCCCCCAAAACCGTCTTCTCGAGCGTGGCCCTGGTGATCGCCCTGGGCTCACTGGAAAAGAGCATCGTCACCACGCCCTTGCCCATCATAGGGGTTGAGCTGAACGCCGGTGCCGCCCTCACCTGGGTCGTGACCGCCTATCTGCTGGCGGCCACTGCGGCCCTGCCCATCTATGGCAAGTTGAGCGACATGTTCGGCCGGGTACGCATGCTCAACATCGGTATCGGCCTGTTTCTGGCGGGATCCGTGGCCTGCGCCCTGGCCCAGGATCTGCCAACCCTGCTGGCCGCCCGCGTGCTGCAAGGGTTGGGGGGCGGGGGGCTGATCGCACTCGCCTTTACCGTGATCGCCGACTGTATTCCGCCACGGGAGGTGGGCAAGTATCAGGGGTATATCTCGGCGGTCTATGCGGTCTCCAGCATCGCAGGCCCGCTGCTCGGTGGCTATTTTACCGAGCAGCTCAGCTGGCGCTGGATCTTCTGGATCAATCTGCCGCTCGGCGCTATCGCCCTCTGGCTGGTGAACCGCAATCTGGGTCACCTCAATGTGCGCCGCTACAGCCGCTTCGACTGGAAGGGAGCGGCACTGCTCATTACGGTCACCACCCTCACCCTGTTGCTGCTCTCGCCGGAGGCGGCCTTGCCCGCCGTCTGGCTCGCGGCTGCGCTGGGGGCGGCCTTGTTGCTGCTGATCCTGGTGGAGCGGCGGGCCCACGACCCCATACTGCCGGCCCACCTGGTGCGCCTGCCGGGTTATCTGGTGAGCGTGCTGCTGGCGCTGGCCTCGCAGCTGCTGATGTTTGCCGTGCTGGTCTACCTGCCGTTGCAGATGCAGTGGCAAAAGGGGATGAGTGCCAGTGACAGTGGCGGGATCATGGTGATCTTCATGGTCTGCATCACGGCAGGGGCCTTCGTCGGCGGCAAGCTCATCGGTCGCACCGGTCACTACAAGCGTTTCGTGGTGGCAGGTTTTGCCCTGGCAGCGCTGGCCCTGTGGCAGATCCACTTCGACGTCTGGGCCAGAGTGGGACTGGGGTTTGCCGGATTGGGGCTGGGTCTGGTGCTGCCGGCGCTGTCGGTGGTGGTGCAAAATGCCCTGCCGCGGGAAGATCGCGGTATCGGCATGTCCCTGTTCAACTTCTGCCGGGAGCTGGGTGGGGCGGTCGGTGTCGCCATCTGCGCCGTGTTGTTCCATGCCGCCCTGCCAGCAGGCAGCAGCCCCAATCTGGTCAGCCTGAGCCCGGCCGAACTGGCACCCGGTTTCAGCGCCACCTATATCGGCATGGCGCTGATCGCCACCGCCGCCCTGCTGGTCACCTTGCTGGCATTGAAGCGCCACGAGCTGGCCAGCAAGCACGTCTGATAGTTGCTATCGGATACAAAGAGGGCTCCCCGCGGGGAGCCCTCTTCATGGGATCAGGCTGGTGCCTTTCCTTCCGTGTCGGGGCCTTGTGCCACTCAGCCCGCTCATCGGGCGTCGGGGCGGGAAGGTGACCTGACAGGCTCGGGTTGCTGGCGCTCGGCCTGGGCATCGAGTTCCTTGCCGAGGAAGTAGTTCAGGAAGGTGCGGATGACCGCGATGATGGCGAGGCGCACCAGCTCCTCCTTGCTCGGTGCCACTGTGGTGGCCAGGATGTCGGCGGCGAGCTGGAACTCCAGCGCCAGGATGAGCCAGCTGCCGAAGCAGAGGCGGATGCGGGGAAAGCCGGGCTCGTGATCCCGCACTCTGGCCGCCAGCCAGAGGGTCTTGCCAAGGCCGATGACCACGCATGCGATGGAGATGATCTCCAGCAGCAGCTGGAACAGCTCCACCCCGTGCATCATGCCCTCTTTCAGGCTCGCTATCTCGAACACTCGGGTTACCTCCCTGATTCAAAAGAGACACTTTTAACACGGCTTGGGGGCCGGTTCCAACTCAGAGT
Organism: Aeromonas sp. QDB30; assembly: GCF_027707645.1. Taxonomy (NCBI): domain Bacteria; kingdom Pseudomonadati; phylum Pseudomonadota; class Gammaproteobacteria; order Aeromonadales; family Aeromonadaceae; genus Aeromonas; species Aeromonas sp. QDB30. Next base: position 41,552 of record NZ_JAPCIY010000021.1, read on the forward strand.
CTTCTGAGCATCATGGCTATCTGGTCGATGAGCTGACGAGCGGCAGGGCTGATGGCCGCCAGTTGGAAGTAGCCATGAATGACGCCATGCTGCCGCTGGCAAGTGGCATCGACGCCAGCCTGCACCAGCTTGCCATACAGGGCTTCCCCTTCGTCGCGCAGCGGATCATATTCCGCCGTGACGATATGGGTCGGCGGTAATCCTGACAGGGCGGGATGGTGGAGCGGGCTGGCTTCGGGATGGCTGGGGGGCAGGCTGCCCAGGTAGGCGTGAAAACCGCTTTCGAGCATGTCCCGGGTGATGAGGTAGTCGTCACCGAGATCGCGGTAGCTTTGGCTCTCGCAGAGGGCATCCAGCATGGGATAGAGAAGCAGCAGGGCCTTGGGCAAGGGGGCGCTGGCAGCCTTGAGCCGCAAGGTGGTGACCAGGGCGAGATGACCCCCTGCGCTGTCGCCGGCAATGGCGAGACGTGCCGGATCCCCATGCCATTTCTCCACCTCGGCCATGATGGCCCGTGTGGCGGCCAGCGCATCGTCGTGAGCCGCAGGATAGGTGTGTTCCGGGGCGAGGCGGGTGTGTACGGCGAAGATCAGGGTGCTGGCCCGGTTGCACAGCATCCGCATCTGGCGATCGTGGGTCTCGAAATCCCCGCTGACAAAACAGCCGCCGTGAAAATAGATCAGCACCGGATACGCGGGGTCCGGTTTGTCTGCGGGCCGATAGCAGCGGATGGCGTGGTGATCGGCCTGCCACTCTTCGATGGCGCCCACCTCTTCCCGCTCACCGCCCAACAGGGCAGAGGCTAGGTAGCCGTCACGGCGCGCCTGCCAGCTCAGCTGGCTCGCCTTGGGACGACCTGCGGCGATGAAGTCTGCCACCATGGCTGCGATGGCCGGTTCGAGTTGTTTTTCCATAAGACACCAATGACTGTATATAAAAACAGTCATTGTGCGCTTTTGGCCCGTGAGCGCAACCGGCGTTAGCTGAGGCAGCTCACAAAATCAGGCTTCAATCAGCACGAATTCAATCACATAGAGGGGCGGCAGTGCGGGGTAGATATCGCGGATCACATCTTTAAGCTCGGGGAGGGTCATGTTCTCCTGACGGGCGTGCTCGTCGCTCAGCGCCTCGAAGGCGACCGCCTTGACCGAGATGACCTCAATGGTGCCAAAAGGCTGGTGTTCCGGGTTGGTGAACAGGGCCAGGCGCTGGCCGGGCTGCCAGTTTGCCTCGCTCTCGTCGCGGATGGTGATGGTCTTTCGGCCAGCCTGGATGTCGGCGACAAAGCGGCTGAAGAAGGTGAATGCCGGGTAGGCCGGGGTGTGCTGGGCCATGTCGTCTCCGAAGGGCAAGGGGTGAGAGGGCGGCTCAGGCCGCGGCGGGCCCATTTTAGGAGGGGCGGGGGGAGCGTGCAGCACTTTTTACCCCGACATGTGAAGGGCGACCGACTGCGTTCACGGACCGGTAAAATGGCCGCAACTGAACCTGGATGTGAGATGATGCGGCCTCCTCTTTCTTGATATGTAACAAATCAAGGGGACGGGCTCTGTGGTCTGATGGCGTCCGGGGCCGGCCGTGGTTGACGTTGAACAAAAGGAGCAAGTGTGAATTCCGAGTTGATCTGGGTGCTCAGCATGCTGGTGGGTGCCATTCTCCTGTTTATTACCAACAAGGTACGCATGGACGTGGTCGCCTTGTTGATCATCATCCTGTTCGTGTTGAGCGGCACCCTGACCCTGCCGCAGGCGCTGGCAGGATTCAGCGATCCCAACGTCATTCTGATTGCCGCCCTGTTCGTGGTGGGGGAGGGGCTGGTGCGTACCGGCATCGCCTATCAGGTGGGAGATGCCCTGGTGAAGGTGGCCGGCAGCAGCGAAACCCGCATGCTGGTGCTGCTGATGGTGGCGGTGGCGACCCTGGGGGCCGTGATGAGTTCGACCGGGGTGGTGGCCATCTTCATCCCCGTGGTGCTGAGCGTGGCGAACCGGATGGGGATCCCGGCGGGCAGACTGATGATGCCGCTCGGCTTTGCCGGCCTTATCAGCGGCATGATAACGCTGGTGGCAACCCCTCCCAACATGGTGGTGAACAGTGAACTGATGCGCCACGACATCCAGGGGTTCGGCTTCTTCGGCTTCACTCCCATGGGTGTCATCATTCTGGGGATGGGGATCCTCTACATGCTGCTGATGCGCAACCGTCTGGTGCGTGAAGGGGAAGAGGGCAAGGGCAAGCAGATGGGACGCAGCACCATGCGAGATCTCATCCGTGACTACCGGCTGGCCGGGCGAGCACGCCGACTGGCGATCCGGCCCGACTCCCCCCTGATCGGCCAGACCCTGGACGAGCTGCAATTGCGTGCCCGCTTCGGGGCCAACGTCATCGGGATGGAGCGCTGGCGCAAGTTCAGGCGGGTGATGGTCAGTGTCACCGGGGTGACCGAGTTTCAGGCCAAGGATGTGCTGCTCATCGACATGTCGGATCCCGAGGTGGATGTGCGGGAGTTTTGCAGCGAGGCGCGGCTCGAGCCCATGATATTGCGCGGGGAGTATTTCTCCGATCAGGCGCGGGAGGTGGGCATGGCGGAGGTCTCCCTCATCCCCGGCTCCCGGCTGCTCGGCAAGAGCATCCGCGAGGTGACCTTCCGTTCCCGTTACGGTCTGAGTGTGGTGGGGATCCGCCGGGATGGAGAGGCGCTGACCGGCAAGCTGGTGGACGAGGCGCTGCAGATGGGGGATACCCTGCTGGTGGTGGGGAACTGGAGCCTCATTCGTCAGTTGCAGACCCATCATCGCGATTTTCTGCTGCTGGGCCTGCCTGCGGAAGTGGACGAGATGGCGCCGGCCCGCAGCCAGGCCATCCACGCCCTGATTGCCCTCGGGGTCATGATAGTGCTGATGGTGACGGATCCCGTGCCCAACGTCATCGCGGCGCTCATCGCCTGCCTGCTGATGGGCAAGTTCCGCTGCATCGATCTGGAGAGTGCCTACAAGTCCATCCACTGGCCGACCTTGATCCTCATCGTGGGCATGTTGCCCTTTGCCCTTGCATTGCAGCAGACCGGCGGGGTGGATCTCATCGTCGGCGCGCTCATCTCGGCAGTGGGGGAGATGGGCCCCAGGGTGATGCTGGCCAGCCTCTTCGCGCTCTGTGCCGTCATCGGGCTCTTCATCTCCAACACGGCGACGGCGGTGCTGATGGCGCCCATCGCGCTGGGGACGGCCCATCAGATGGGGGTCTCGCCTTATCCCTTTGCCATGACCATCGCCATCGCCGCCTCGGCAGCCTTCATGACGCCGGTCTCGTCGCCGGTCAACACCCTGGTGCTGGGCCCGGGCAACTACAAGTTCATGGATTTCGTGCGCATCGGCGTGCCCTTCACCTTGCTGGTGATGGTGGTCAGCGTCATCGCCATCCCCTGGTTCTTCCCGTTCTGACGACAGCAAACGATATGGCGGCCTGCGGGCCGCCTTTTTATTGCCCGCAGCGCTCTGCGAGATGAAAAGGGCGGCATCACGCCGGAGCAGGGCATAGCGCCGTTAGAGGAGAGCACAAGGCTCAGCCGTTGAGACATGAGGTGGCGTTGCAGGCGTGCGATGGCGTGGAGAGGGGAAGAAGAGCGGCAAACGCCGGATACAAAAAAACCAGCCTGAGCTGGTCTGTTTGGTACTGCTTTCGATGGTGCGGAAGGAGAGACTCGAACTCTCACGCCTAGGGCGCCAGAACCTAAATCTGGTGCGTCTACCAATTTCGCCACTTCCGCAAGAATAATGGTGGCTATGACGGGATTCGAACCTGTGACCCCCGCATTATGAGTGCGATGCTCTAACCAACTGAGCTACATAGCCGTCTTGTGCACGACTTGCGTCGAATACAAGCAAAAATGGCTGGGGCACTAGGATTCGAACCTAGGTATGGCGAGATCAAAACCCGCTGCCTTACCGCTTGGCGATGCCCCAACAGTGTTCTTTGCAATCGGATGATTGAAGGAACGTTTTTCAAACATGGTGGCTATGACGGGATTCGAACCTGTGACCCCCGCATTATGAGTGCGATGCTCTAACCAACTGAGCTACATAGCC
>NZ_JAPCIY010000021.1:45642-59046 GCF_027707645.1 Aeromonas sp. QDB30
ATGGTGGCTATGACGGGATTCGAACCTGTGACCCCCGCATTATGAGTGCGATGCTCTAACCAACTGAGCTACATAGCCAACCGTGCTTCCAGTGAGTCGTTGCCTCGTCACTGTGCGGCCGGAATTATGCGTATCTGGCTCTGGGGCGTCAACCCTTTTTTTGTTTGAAAAAACGAATTTGGGTGCGTTTGGCGAGTTATTGGTCGCTGTCGTGCAAAAGCCCAACAATCTGGTTTTTTTTACGACATTCGCACCCAGATCGCGCCTCTGGCCAGATAAAAAAGAGGCCAGCAAATGCTGGCCTCTCATGGGGTTAGACGTTGAACAGGAAGTTCATGATATCGCCATCCTTGACGATGTAGTCTTTCCCTTCCGCGCGCATCTTGCCTGCTTCCTTGGCGCCTTGCTCACCCTTGTAGGTGATAAAGTCGTCGAAGGCGATGGTCTGGGCGCGAATAAAGCCTTTTTCGAAGTCGGTGTGGATCTTGCCCGCGGCCTGCGGGGCGGTGGCGCCTACGGGAATGGTCCAGGCGCGCACTTCTTTCACACCGGCGGTGAAGTAGGTCTGCAACTTGAGCAGCTCGTATCCGGAGCGGATCACCCGGTTCAGGCCCGGCTCCTCGATGCCCAGATCCGCCATGAACTCGGCGCGGTCTTCGTCGTCCAGCTCGGCGATGTCCGCCTCGATGGCGCAGCAGACGACCACAACAACGGCGTTTTCGGCGGCGGCTATCTCACGGACCTGATCCAGGTAGGGGTTGTTCTCGAAGCCATCTTCCGCCACGTTGGCGATGTACATGGTGGGTTTGAGGGTCAGGAAGTTGAGGTGGCTGACGGCGTCCAGCTCATCCTTGTCCAGCTTCATGCCGCGGATCATCTGGCCGTTTTCCAGGGCAACCTTGATCTTCTCCAGCACTTCCACTTCCAGCTTGGCATCCTTGTCGCCGCCCTTGGCACGCTTGGACTGGCGATTGATGGCGCGCTCGCAGGCATCCAGGTCGGAGAGGGCCAGCTCGGTGTTGATCACCTCGATGTCGTCGGCCGGGGAGACCTTGCCCGCCACGTGGACGATGTTCTCGTCCTCGAAGCAGCGCACCACGTGACCGATGGCTTCGGTTTCACGGATGTTAGCCAGGAACTGGTTGCCAAGGCCTTCGCCCTTGGAGGCACCGGCCACCAGGCCGGCGATGTCCACGAACTCCATGGTGGTCGGCACGACACGCTGCGGATTGATGATGGCCGCCAGCTGGTCGAGGCGGGGATCCGGCATGGGGACCACACCCGTGTTCGGCTCAATGGTGCAGAACGGGAAGTTGGCGGCTTCGATGCCGGCCTTGGTCAGCGCATTGAACAGGGTGGATTTGCCTACATTGGGCAGGCCCACGATACCGCATTTAAAACCCATGGATTGTTACCTTGTTGATGGATGCTTCAAGGGGCCGCGCGGGCGGCCCGTGTCGTGTTGCTTGACCCCGAGGCGAGGGATCTCGCCAGGGGCCGGTCATCTTGAACTGCCTGGCGATGCAGGCTGAAGGCCTAGACTTTCTCGGCCTTGAAACTGTGCAGGCGATTCATGGCCTTGGTCATGTCCTGCTTGAACAGGATGTCGGTGGCGCGCAGGGACTCGTCCAGCGCGGCCTCGATCAGACTCTGCTCACTGCTGGGCGCCTTGGTCAGCACGAAGCCGGCGACCAGCTCCTTGGCGCCCGGATGGCCGATGCCAAGGCGCAGCCGGAAGAAGTTATTGTTGTTGCCCATCCTGGCGATGATGTCCTTGAGGCCGTTATGGCCGCCGTGACCGCCCCCTTGCTTGAACTTGGCGATGCCGGGAGGCAGGTCCAGCTCGTCGTGGGCCACCAGGATCTCTTCCGGGGCGATCTGGTAGAAGCGCGCGAGCGCCGCCACGGCCTTGCCGGAGAGATTCATGTAGGTGTTCGGGATGAGCAGCCGCACATCCTGCCCGTCCACCAGGAAGCGGGCGGTGTGGCCGAAGAACTTGGGCTCTTCGCGCAGGCTGACATTGTGCCAGCGTGCCAGTTGCTCCACATACCAGGCGCCCGCATTGTGGCGGGTCTTGGCATATTCGGGGCCGGGATTACCCAGCCCGACAATCAGTTTGATTTGACTTGTCACGCTTGATGTCTTCACTCGCTACTTGCCATGGGCGGATGGCCCGGGGCAATGGGACGCAATATTCTAGCCGCCGAGTGGCGATCACTCAACCAAAGTGCGGCAAGGTCGGGGAAAAGCCGGACAGAAGGGCTCGGGTGGGGTGGCTCGTCCGAGGTTTTCGTCTCTTGCCGAGTGAAGGCTGGCGGTTGGCGCCAGGCACCCAAAAAACAAAAACCGCCATTCGGCGGTTTTTGTCACGACAGGGTCTATCAATGCTCGAACATGGCAGAGATGGACTCTTCGTTGCTGATGCGGCGAATCGCTTCGGCCAGCACGGAGGAGAGGGTCAGCTGCTTGACCTTGCCGACTGCCTTCATCTCCGGGGTGAGCGGGATGGAGTCGGTGATGATCAGCTCGTCGATGACCGAATTCTTGATGTTTTCAACGGCGGTGCCGGAGAAGACAGGGTGGGTCGCATAGGCGAACACGCGCTTGGCACCACGCTCTTTCAGCGCTTCGGCCGCTTTGCACAGGGTGCCGCCGGTGTCGATCATGTCGTCGACGATGACGCAGTCACGACCGGCTACGTCGCCGATCAGGTGCATGACTTGGGAGACGTTCGGACGGGGACGACGCTTGTCGATGATGGCGATGTCGGTGTCGTCCAGCAGCTTGGCGATGGCACGGGCACGGACTACGCCGCCGATGTCCGGTGACACGACCACGGGGGATTCGAGGTTCTTGGCCTTCATGTCTTCCAGCAGCACCGGGCTGCCGAACACGTTGTCGACGGGGACGTCGAAGAAGCCCTGGATCTGCTCGGCATGCAGGTCAACGGTCAGCACACGGTCCACACCCACGCTGGAGAGGAAGTCGGCGACGACCTTGGCGGTGATGGGCACACGGGCGGAGCGGACGCGGCGGTCCTGACGGGCATAACCAAAGTAGGGGATAACGGCAGTGATACGGCCAGCTGAAGCACGACGCAGTGCATCCACCATGACGATCAATTCCATCAAATTGTCGTTGGTCGGGGCACAGGTGGATTGAATGATGAAGATATCGCCACCGCGTACATTCTCGTTGATCTGTACGCTGATCTCGCCGTCGCTAAAGCGACCTACGGCAGCATTGCCGAGTTTGATAAACAGGCGATCTGCGATCTTCTGGGCTAGTTCCGGCGTTGCGTTACCAGCAAACAGCTTCATGTCAGGCACGGTTTGAAACCTCGGGGTTGCATCCAGTATGTGGGGAGTCTGATTTTAGACCCGTATCGTTTGGGGGCAAACGATTTAGCAAGATGACGGACAAGGTCTCTGGGCGATGTCGAGGATGGCGTCTCATCACCCGCAGGGTGGGTGGACGGGAATCCACCTTGAGCGCCATCGCGTCAGATTGGCCCAAGACACATCGACGAGGTCAACACCTCCCGATACGGCCTCAACAAGGAGAGAGTTGGCTGGGGTACTAGGATTCGAACCTAGGAATGGCGAGATCAAAACCCGCTGCCTTACCGCTTGGCGATACCCCAATCACTCACTTGTTGCAAAGTGACGAAGAGTGGTGATATGTTCTCGCCCTTGGCGACAAACCCATCCCAGCCTTCCGGCACTCTTGCCAACACCTTCCGAGCAGCCATTTCGTCTTCAAATCGAGCAAAGACGCAGGCGCCAGTGCCCGTCATTCTTGACGGCGCGTATTCTAGCAACCAGCCGAGCGCATTGGCAACCTCGGGGTAGCGCTTTTTCACCAGCAGCTCGCAATCGTTTTTCCACTCTCCTGCCAGCAGATTGTCCAGGGTCATCTTGGGGGTGTTGCGGGGCAGGTCGGGATCCTGGAACACGGCGGCGGTGGCCACATGGCAATCCGGCTTGAGTACCAGGTACCAGGCATCCGGCACCTCGATCTGTTGCAACCGCTCCCCCACGCCTTCGGCGAAGGCGGCCTTGCCCCGCACGAACACCGGCACGTCGGCGCCCAACTGCACGCCGAGCTCGGCCAGCTCGTCTTCACTCAAGCCGGCTTGCCAGAGGTGGTTCAAGGCCACGAGGGTGGTGGCCGCGTCCGACGAGCCGCCCCCGATGCCACCGCCCATGGGCAGTACCTTCTCCAGCCGGATATGGGCTCCCTGCGGACTGGCCAACCGGCTCTGCAACAGTCGCGCAGCCCGGATGATGAGGTTCTGTTCATCGGGCACGCCGGGAATGGCCGGGCTCAAGGTGAGCTGGTCGCTGCCGGGGATAGGCTCGAATTCGAGCCAGTCGCCGTGGTTGAGGAAGATGAAGAGGGTCTGCAGTTCGTGGTAGCCATCGGGGCGGCGGCCATTGACGTGCAGGAAGAGGTTGAGCTTGGCCGGGGCGGGCCAGCGGATCGGCGCCTGGTCGTGCATCATGGTGCCAGGGTCCACTCGTTGATCTGCAGCTTGAGACGGCTCTCCTGCCCGGTCATGGTGAGCAGGTGGGGCAGGCGATAGCCGTCCTGATCCCGATAGTCCCCGTAGACGATCTGCCACTGGCCGTCGCGCACGCTGGCGAGGCTGGCATCGGGGTTGAGCTCGAATTCGGCCTGCCCCGGCAATCCCTTGATCCACTCAGGCAGCCCGGCCACCGGAATGTGCCAGCCGGTGAGCTGATAGACCAGGAGCTCGGCATCCTGGCTCTGGTGCTGTTTTCCGTCGTTGTCGAGCAGAGTCACCTCGCCGCCGGTGCGGGAGAGTTCCAGAATATGGGTGCCGATGAGGCTGGTGAGGTTGAGGCGATAGTCGTCGCCGTTCTGCTGCCAGTTGAGGCGGGCGCTGCCCTTCTGGCGGGCGGTGATGATGGCCATCTTGCCCGACAACTGCCAGTGTGTGAGGCGTTCGAGGCGGGCGCGCTCCTGCTGCCAGTTGACCTGATCCCGCTGGGGTTGGGTGGTGGTACAGCCCGCCAGCACCAGCAGGCAGGCGAGGGAGAAGATACGCAACAACAAGGTGGAGCTCCGCAGATGAGGTTTGCGACAGTATAAGGGGCGGCCGTATTGCTTTTAAAGACTTACCCTTTCTCGTACAATTGTCGGCCTCTACACCCTGTGCATGAAACGATCATCACCCACCCATGAGTCTGCTTGCCCTCGGAATCAACCACAACACCGCCAGTGTCGCCTTGCGGGAGCGGGTCGCCTTTGGCCCGGACCGCATCGATCGCGCCCTGCGTGAGCTGGTGGAGCAGCCTGGCGTCAGCGAGGCGGTGATCGTCTCCACCTGCAACCGCACCGAGCTCTATTGCAGCCTGGAGCAGGGGCAGGGGGAGCAGGTGCTGAACTGGTTGCAGCGGTTCCACGCGCTGGAGGCGAGCGAGGTGCTCTCCGCCATCTACCGGCACCAGGACGAGGACGCGGTGCGGCACCTGATGCGGGTGGCCTGTGGCCTCGACTCCCTGGTGCTCGGGGAGCCGCAGATCCTGGGGCAGATCAAGCAATCCTACGCCCACGCCCAGCAGGCGGATGCGGTGAAAGGATCCCTGGAGCGCCTGTTCCAGAAATCCTTCTCGGTGGCCAAACGGGTGCGCACTGACACCGAGATCGGCGCCAGCGCGGTGTCGGTGGCCTTCGCCGCCGTGAGCCTGGCCCGCCGTATCTTCTCCGATCTCTCCCAGACCAAGGTGCTGCTGGTGGGCGCCGGCGAAACCATCGAACTGGTGGCCCGCCACCTGCGCGAGCAGAGCGTGACCCGGATGATGGTGGCGAACCGCACCCTGCAACGGGCCCAGTTGCTGGCAGAGGAGTTCGGTGCCCAGGTAATGACCCTGGAGGAGATCCCGGACTACCTGCACGAGGCGGACATCGTCATCAGCTCCACGGCAAGCCCCCTGCCCATCATCGGCAAGGGCATGGTGGAGCGGGCGCTCAAGGCGCGTCGCTTCAAGCCCATGTTCCTGGTGGATATCGCCGTACCCCGCGACATCGAAGCCGAGGTGGACGAGCTTTCCGATGCCTATCTCTACACGGTGGACGACCTGCAGGGCATCATCGAGCAGAACCTCGAGACCCGCAAGCGGGCGGCCGCCGAGGCGGAGCTCATCGTCCAGGAAGAGCGCGACGACTTCATGGGCTGGTATCGCAGCCAGCACTCGGTGGATCTCATCCGCGATTACCGTCACCAGTCCCAGCAGGTGGCCGATGAAGAGCTGCAGCGCGCCCTGCTGGCCCTGCAACAGGGCGAGAATGCCGAGCAGGCCCTCAGGGCCATGGCGCACCGCCTCACCAACAAGTTGATCCACGCACCGACCCAGGCCCTGCGCCAGGCCGCCGCCCAGGGGGATGCCCACAAGCTGGCCCAGCTGCGTCAGGTGCTGGGATTGTCACAAGAATCATAGTGTTGGGGCGGCCCCTTGGCCGTCCCGTCCTCCATCGAGAATCCAAGAGTCATGAACCCGTCATTGATCAGAAAGCTGGAAGGCCTCATCGAGCGCCACGAAGAAGTACAGGCCCTGCTCGGCGAGCCCGGGGTGGCCTCGGATCAGGACAGATACCGTGCCCTGACCCGGGAATATGCCCAGCTGGAAGACATAGTCCACGCCTTCCAGCGTTTCCGTCAGGCCGAAGAGAACCTAGAGACCACCCGGCTGATGCTGGAGGAGGAGGATGCCGACCTGCGCGAGATGGCGCAGGAGGAGCTGCCGCTCGCCAAGGCGGCCTTCGAGGAGCAGGAGCAGGCGCTGCAGGTGATGCTGCTGCCGCGGGATCCCAAGGATGACAACAACTGCTATCTGGAGATCCGCGCCGGCGCCGGTGGTGACGAGGCGGCCATCTTCGCGGGGGATCTGTTCCGCATGTATTCCCGCTACGCCGAGCGCCAGGGCTGGCGTGTCTCCATCGTCAGCTGCAACGAGGGCGAGCACGGCGGCTACAAGGAGGTGATCGCCAAGGTGGACGGCGAGCACGTCTACGGCCGCCTCAAGTTCGAATCCGGCGGTCACCGGGTGCAGCGGGTGCCGGAGACCGAGTCCCAGGGCCGGGTGCACACCTCCGCCTGCACCGTCGCCGTGCTGCCGGAAGTGCCGGAGGCCGAGCAGATCGAAATCAACCCCTCGGAGCTGAAGATCGACACCTTCCGCGCCTCCGGGGCCGGCGGCCAGCACGTCAACAAGACCGACTCGGCCATCCGCATCACCCACCTGCCCACCGGCCTGGTGGTGGAGTGCCAGGACGAGCGCTCCCAGCACAAGAACCGCGCCAAGGCGATGTCGGTGCTCTCGGCCCGCCTGCAGGCGGCCGAGGACGAGCGCCACCGCGCCGCCGAGCAGAGCACCCGCCGCAACCTGGTGGGCTCCGGGGATCGCTCCGAGCGCATCCGCACCTACAACTACCCCCAGGGACGCCTCTCCGAGCACCGGATCAACCTCACCCTGTATCGCCTGGGCGAAATCCTGGAGGGAGATCTGGACTGCGTGATCACCCCCCTGGTGCAGGAGTATCAGGCGGATCAGCTCGCCTCCCTGGCCGAGAGCAACTGATGCAGATCCAGCAGGCCCGCGCCCATATCATGGCGACCCTGGCCTCCGGGGAATCCCCCCGTGCCGACGCCGATGCCCTGCTCTGTCATCTGCTGGATTGCCGGCGCAGCTATCTGATGACCTGGCCGGAGCACGAGCTCGATGCCGCCCAGCAGGCGACCCTGGCGGGCTGGCTTGCCCGTCGCCTCAATGGAGAGCCCATTGCCCACCTCATCGGTGAGCGGGAGTTCTGGTCGCTTCCGCTGAAAGTGAGCCCGGCCACCCTGATCCCGCGCCCGGATACCGAGGTGCTGGTGGAACAAGCGCTGGCCCGCCTGCCGGGTGGCCCCTGCGCCCTGCTGGATCTCGGCACAGGGACCGGCGCCATCGCGCTCGCGCTCAAGTCTGAGCGACCGGATGCCGATGTATGGGCGGTGGACAGGATGCCGGCCGCGGCCGCGTTGGCCCGCACCAACAGCGCCGCCCTGGGGTTGCCCATCGAGGTGCGCGACGGCAGCTGGTTTGCGCCGCTCTCGGATGCACCGCGTTTTGCGATGATCGTCTCCAACCCGCCTTACATCGACGGGGCGGACCCCCATCTTCACGAGGGGGACGTGCGCTTCGAGCCGCGCTCCGCCCTGGTGGCGGAGGAGCAGGGGCTGGCGGATATCCGGCTCATCGTCACCCAGGCGCCCGCCCATCTGGTGCCAGGTGGCTGGCTGTTGCTGGAACACGGCTGGGATCAGGGGGAGGCGGTGCGTCAACTCCTGCTGCAACAAGGCTACGTCCAGGTGGAAACCGTGCGCGATTACGGTGATAACGAGCGGGTGACCCTGGGGCGCCTAGCTCAGTGATATGACGGGCGGCCCGGTCTGCCCCTGTTCAAGGAAATCTTATGTATGTTGTTCTCAAGCATCTGCACCTCACCCTGATTGCCGGGGCCGTGCTGATGTTTATCCTGCGCTTTTACTGGTTGCAGACCGGCTCCGCGCTGGCAGGGGGCGCCCGCACCCTCAAGATCAGCGGCTGGCTCAACGGCCTGGTGGTGCTCTCCGGTGTGCTGCTCTGCATGGTGCTGGGTCTCAACCCCCTCAACAACGCCATCCCCTGGCTGGCCGAGAAGCTGACATCCATCCTGGTGGTGGCCTTTCTGGCCATGATGGCGCTGCGTCTGGCCCGCAGCAACGGCATCCGCTGGTTTGCCTTCCTGGGCGCACTGGGGTGGATCTTCTTTATCGCCAAGCTTGCGGTGCAAAAGCAGGCCAGCCTGTTCGGCTAGGAAGGATGACGATGATACGTGTGGATGAGTGGACCGACTTCGAGGCTCACGATCTTGCCGAGCTGGCGCTGTCGGTGAGCGACGAGATCCGGGGCCATGGCGGCACGGGAGAGGCCGAGCTTGCCCTCCTCGATGCCTGGCTGGACGAGACGATTGCCGAGGGAGACTGCGACGAGGTGCGCCGTCAGCTGTTGCAGGGTTTCTACCAGACCCTGGGCTTTCGTGGCGACTGGCAGGATTACTTCTCGTCCGCCAACTGCGATCTGGACCAGGTGCTGGCAAGGCGCAAGGGGATCCCGGTCAGTCTCGGCATCCTCCTCATCCAGCTGGGTCGCAAGATAGGGCTGGATGTGGAGGGGATCTGCTTCCCCGGCCATTTCCTCCTGAGTTTTGCCGGTCTGGACGGGGAGGTCTATGTGGACCCCTTCAACGGTGATGAACTGAGCCGGCACCGCATCGAACTGCTGCTGCGCGGTGCCCTCGGCAACCTGGCGAGTCTGAGCGATGATCATCTGCAGCCATCGGGGCAGTGGGAGATCATCGAGCGCTTGCTCAATGTCAGCAAGGGCGCCCTGCTGCGCGAGGAGCGCATGACGGAGGCGTTGCGCTGCAGCGAGCTGCTGCTGCGCATGAAACCCGGCGATCCGCTGGAGACGCGGGATCGGGGCTTCATCTATGAGCAACTCGATTGCCCGCGCTTTGCCGCCGACGATTTCGAATACTTTATTGAACAATGCCCTGATGATCCCGTGGCCGATGTGCTGAAAACCCAGCTGGCCACCCTGGACCTCAGTCCCAAACCCCTCCATTAAGGATCCCTGAGATGGAACAGAAGAATATCAAGGTCAACCAGATCGACGTCGCCAACGACAAACCTTTCGTGCTGTTCGGCGGCATGAACGTGCTGGAATCCCGCGACATGGCGATGGCGGTGTGCGAGAAGTACGTGGAAGTGACCAGCAAGCTCGGCATCCCGTTCGTGTTCAAGGCGAGCTGGGACAAGGCCAACCGCTCCTCCATCCACTCTTATCGCGGCCCGGGTCTGGAAGAGGGGATGAAGATCTTCCAGGAGCTGAAAGCGACCTTCGGCATGCCGGTGATCTCCGATCTGCATGAGCCCCATCAGGCCAAACCGGTCGCCGAGGTGGTCGACGTCATCCAGCTGCCCGCCTTCCTGGCGCGCCAGACCGATCTGGTAGAGGCCATGGCCCGCACCGGCAACGTCATCAACATCAAGAAGCCGCAATTCCTGAGCCCAAGCCAGATGAAGAACATCACCGACAAGTTCGAGGAGTGTGGCAACGATCGCCTGATCCTCTGCGAGCGCGGTGCCAACTTCGGCTATGACAACCTGGTGGTGGACATGCTGGGTCTGGGCGTCATGAAGAAGAGCACCGGCGGCTATCCGGTCATCTTTGACGTCACCCACTCCCTGCAGTGCCGTGATCCCCTGGGAGCGGCCTCCGGTGGTCGCCGCGAGCAGGTGACCGAGCTGGCCCGTGCCGGCATGGCGGTGGGCCTCGCCGGTCTCTTTATCGAATCCCACCCGGATCCGAAAATTGCCCGCTGCGACGGCCCGAGCGCCCTGCCGCTGGAGAAGCTGGAAGGCTTCCTCAAGCAGATGAAGGCCATCGACGATCTCGTCAAGGGCTTCGAGCCCCTCGATACCTCCGCCTGATCGCGATTTTTACTATCAAAAATGCCCCGCCATGCGGGGCATTTTTATTTCCGTCATTTTCATTTGGTGCTCTTCGGCGTCCATTGCGACCATGTTTCCGTGGCGTTAATGATGTTAAATATATTGTGTGATTGATGTCTCTTATTTGCTTCTTATGACATGCAAAAGTAGCGACCGTCAGGATGGCAAAAAGGTATGAAGCGGGTGAGATAACCCTATTTCTCGCCGCAGACTGCTGCATGCGTTATTTGCTGTCAGTGGAGTCACACTTATTAACAGGACGTTGAGCATGCACAAGAAAATTGTCAGTAGCCTCTATTTTCAGGTGATATTGGCAATCACCATCGGAATATGTCTGGGACATGTCTATCCGAGTCTGGGCGCAGATATGAAACCCCTTGGTGATGGCTTCGTTAAATTAATCAAGATGATCATCGCCCCCGTCATTTTTTGTACCGTGGTCACCGGCATTGCCGGCATGGAAAGCATGAAGGCGGTGGGCAAAACCGGTGCCATTGCGCTGATCTATTTTGAAGTGGTGAGCACCCTGGCCCTGATCATCGGTCTGTGCGTGGTCAACGTGCTGCAGCCAGGGGCCGGTATGAATGTGGATCCCTCCTCACTCGACGCCAGCGCCATCTCCGTCTATGCGGATCAGGCCCAGTCCCAGGGGATAATTCCCTTCCTGCTGGATGTGATACCGGCCAGCGTCATCGGTGCCTTTGCCGGCGGCAATATACTCCAGGTGTTGCTGTTTGCCGTCCTGTTCGGATTTTCCCTGCATCATATCGGGGAGAAGGGAAAACCCATCTTCAATATCATCGATGGTTTCTCCCAGGTTATTTTCGGCATCATCAACATGATCATGAAACTGGCGCCGATCGGGGCATTTGGCGCCATGGCATTCACCATAGGGAAATACGGTATTGGTTCTTTGGTTCAGCTGGGGCAATTAATTGCTAGCTTCTATCTGACCTGCCTGCTGTTTATTTTTCTGGTGCTCGGCAGTATCGCCAAAGCCAATGGCTTCAGCATTGTGCGCTTTATTGCCTATATCCGGGAAGAGCTGTTGATCGTGCTCGGAACATCCTCGTCGGAATCCGTATTGCCGCGCATGCTGGTGAAAATGGAGGCGCTGGGCTGCAAGAAATCGGTGGTGGGTCTGGTGATCCCGACCGGTTACTCATTCAACCTGGACGGCACCTCCATCTATCTGACCATGGCCGCCGTCTTCATCGCCCAGGCGACCAACACCCCGCTGGACCTGTTCCATCAGCTCACCCTGCTGGTGGTGCTGCTCATCTCCTCCAAGGGGGCGGCCGGAGTCACGGGGAGTGGCTTCATCGTGCTGGCAGCCACCATCTCGGCGGTAGGGCATCTGCCGCTGGCCGGGCTGGCGCTGATCCTCGGGATTGATCGCTTCATGTCGGAGGCGCGCGCCCTGACCAACCTCATTGGCAACGGGGTGGCGACCCTGGTGGTGGCCCGTTACTGCGATCAGCTCGACGAGGCCACCATGCAGGACGCCCTGGCGAAACCTGTGGCGGTCATGCCGGTGGACCTGCGAAGCTGACCCAGGTTCCGGCGGCGATCATCACCCATGAAAAAACGGCCCGAGGGGGCCGTTTTTTTAATCTCTTTACGCAGGGCGCCTTACAGGCTCTGGGTGAAGGTGCGGGTGACCACGTCACGCTGCTGCTCCGGGGTCAGGGCGTTGAAACGCACGGCGTAACCGGAGACGCGGATGGTGAGCTGCGGGTATTTTTCCGGGTTGGCGATGGCGTCTTCCAGGGTTTCGCGGCGCAGTACGTTGACGTTCAGGTGCTGACCCCCTTCGACCACAGGCTCTTGCTGAACCGGCAGTTCACGGTATTCGAATTGACCCAGGTCGGAGAGGCTGACTTCCTGATCGGCGGCAAAGCTGTCGCCCTTGGCGCAGATGCAGCGAGCCTGTTGTTTCTCTTCGTCCAGCAGCCAGAAAGAGTTCAGCAGAGCGGCGTTGGCGGACTGGGTGATTTGGATGCCCTTGATCATGGTATGACTCCTCATAGGAAAGCGGATTCAACGGTAAGCACATTACCCTGATGTTTTTAAACCACCTCTTGGAAGGAATGATTTAACGGGGCCTTGCCTTACACCTTTACTTCGTTGGGGCCATATATACCACGACGGTAATATTACGAAAATTGATCTAAATCAATAAAATCCCATTTTGCGTGCATTGAAAGGGATTAAATCATTGAGTTGAATCAAAAACAGATCATTTTTCTGTTTTTGTAAGATATATGAATTATGCATTTTTTATTATTCATATCTAGTAATTTAACTACACCTTTAGGGTTTATTTCTGGCGTCAGCGAAAACCGGCCTGCCCATCAGGGCGGGAGCACACTTTGTTGATATTTTAACCAAAGAATAACTGAGCCCGATAGTCGTCATTCCAGCCGGCTCTTTTTAGCTTGTTTCTCTGACTTCGAGCACCACAATTGCTCTGTTTTACGATATTCAATACGAACCGCCGGAATAGCGCCATATTCTCGACCGCATCCTCCATCGCTATCCTGGAAGCATCCTCGTTGAACACCACATCAAGAATGTAATGCTGGCTGTTCTCTATCCGCCAGTGCTGCCGTATATAGTGCCCTAGCAGCTTGTGCTTGGGGGATAACGAGCTGACATAGTAAGAGGTATCTACCGTTCCTTTTCCGTTGGCGCTGCGGTGACGCTCAACGGCAATGATGCTGCGGATTGTCGGCCATTTCTCCGTCAACTCTGGCGGTAATTTGGCTTTTAATTGAAACACATAACGCTCTTCCTGGCGGCCATGTCCACTCTCTTTGTGCTCGACGACAATCTTCTCTTTC
>NZ_JAPCIY010000022.1:0-56279 GCF_027707645.1 Aeromonas sp. QDB30
CATATGGATTTAGGGACTCAGAATACTTTTTTCTGAAAATCAAGGCGGCCTTCCCCGGAAAGCCGCGATGAACCTTTATTGTCGATTAACGTTTGCGCTCACACCCGGATTGGGCTGGATTGGCGCCCGATTTTGCCGAGACATCGTCGCAAGCGGGGCGACCCCTCGCCAGCACCCCGGCTTGCGGTTAAAGTGCTTGCACTTATAGTAGGCTGCACCTGACTGGCGGCCTGCCCGCTCGACTCGCACCGGATTTATGGACTCTCATATGCGCATCTTTCATCGGGGATGGACCCACCTGCTCGTGCTCCTGCTGGCGACCCTGCCGTTCATGGCGGCGGCCGGAGCCAATGATCCCGCGCCTTCGGCCAGAAACCCGGGGGCAACCAAGATGGAGCGTCCGAGGATCGCCCTGGTACTGAGCGGCGGCGGGGCCAAGGGGTCGGCCCATATCGGGGTGCTCAAGGTGCTGGAGGCAAAGCACATCCCGGTGGACATCATCGTCGGGACCAGCATGGGCTCCTATGTGGCGGGCATGTATGCCATGGGGCTCAGCGCCGAGGAGGTGGAGCGCACGACGCTGGCCATCGACTGGAACAAGGGCTATCAGGACAAGGTGGGGCGCGACGAGCTATCCCTGCGCAAGAAGCAGCAGACCGAGAAGTACCAGCTGCGCACCGACATCGGGGTCAACGGTGACCAGACCCAGCTGCCGCACGGCTTCTTCCAGGGACAGTCCATGGCCAGCCTGCTGCGCCACGCCACCTCCAACCTGCCGGCGCAAAAGAGCTTCGACAACCTGCCTATCCCCTATCGCGCGGTGGCGACCGACATGGAGACGGTGACCCCCTTCGTGCTGGATCACGGCAGCCTCGCCAAGGCGATGCAGGCCTCCATGTCCATTCCCGGTGCCCTCAAGCCGGTGGACTGGGACGGCCGCATCCTGGCCGATGGTGGCACGGTCAACAACATGCCGGTGGACGTGGCCAAGGCCATGGGGGCCGACGTGGTGATCGCGGTGGACATCAGCGCCAAGCTGCGTACCCGGGAGTCCCTCAAGTCGGGATTGGCCATGATCGATCAGCTCACCACCTACATGACCCAGGTGGGGACCGAAAAGCAGAAGGCGCTGCTGGGCCCCAAGGACATCCTGCTGACCCCCGAGTTCGGCAACATGGGGATCGCCGACTTCGCCCTGATGCCGGAGGGGATCAAGATCGGGGAGGCGGTCGCCAACAGTGCAGCGGCCCGGCTCGATGCACTCTCTCTCTCGCCCGCCGCCTACGCCGACTATCGCAACGGCAAGCTGAGCCGGCGCGCCGAGCGCAGCGGCCAGCCCGCCTACTACATCGACAAGGTGGAGATCATCAACAAGTCGCGCCTCTCCGACGACACGGTGCGGGCCATGCTGAACGTGCGTCCGGACAAGGTGCAGACCTACGAGAGCCTGGAGGCGGGGATCCGTCGCCTCTACGCCCTGGAGTCGTTCGATCGCATCACCTACGAGGTGGAGGAGCGGGACGGGGAGAACGTGCTGGTGGTGGACGCCAGCGAGAAGAACTGGGGGCCGGGTTATCTCAACTTCCAGCTCGGCTTCTCCGATGACTTCGAGAGCAGCTCCAACTACAACGTCGGCATGTCCTACACCCTCACCAACGTCAACGACTGGGGAGGCGAGTGGCTGACCGAGGCGTCCCTCGGGACCGCCAAGCACCTCAAGACCGACTTCTACACCCCGCTGGAGCCCTCCCAGACCTACTTCGGCGAGACGAGCCTGGCCTACGACAAGACCCAGCGACGGGTCTTCTTCCCGGAAGAGAGCAGGTCGTCGTCCGGGGTCAGCTATCTGGACTCCGAATACAGCTTCACCAGCGTGGATCTTGCCGTCGGCTGGAATCGCCAGCCCTGGAGTCGCTTCTCCCTTGGACTGGAGGGCAAGATCGGCAGCGTGGAGATCCAGAACCTCACCAACGCGGATGCCGATGCCTCCGCCTGGGGCCCCTACATCCGCTTCGAGCACGACACCCTCGACAGCCGCTACTTCCCCTATCAGGGGGTCTACTGGGACATCAAGGGGGGCTACTCCTACGTCGATCTCGACCCCGCGGACGCGCCCTCCGAGCAGGCCGAGGGGGTGAATTACCGGCTGGTGATGATCAAGCCCTGGTCCTGGGACAGGCACAGCCTCAACCTGATGCTGGAAGGGGGCGGCTCAAGCTCCCAGGAGACGGTACCGCTGTTCGTGCAGGATCTGGGCGGGCTGTTCCGCATGTCCGGCTTCCAGCATTACCAGTTGAGCGGTCGCTACAGCCTGTTTGGCGGATTGCGCTACATCTACCGGGTGGCGGACAACGACTTCGGTGCCTTCAAGGCGCCCCTGTTCCTCGGGGGCTCCCTCGAGCAAGGGGGGGTCTGGGACAAGGGAGAGGACATCAGTATCGAATCCTCCTATACCTCGGGTTCCCTCTATATGGGGGTGGAGAGTTTCCTCGGTCCCATCTTCCTCGGCTATGGCGTGGCGGAGGGGGGACACGACATGTTCTATCTGCAATTGGGCACTACGTTCCAATAAGGGCGAAATGCTGCCTTTTTGTTAACTCACCTTGGGTGGGCGGCTTGTCACTCTAAAAAAACCTAATTGGTTTATATGGTTATGCTGGTTTGATGAATAACTGCACAGGGTTTGGATTTTAATTAGTCGTTAAAACTTATATAGTGGGGGGCACCCTACGGGTGTCCCGCAAGGACGATCGCCGCGAGCTTGGGCGAACCCCAAAAAAAAGACCAAAGAGGAATTAGTCGTGCTTGAAACATACCGTAAACACGTCGCAGAACGTGCCGCCGAAGGCGTGGTCGCCAAACCTCTGGACGCAGAGCAGGTCGCCGCCCTGGTCGAGCTGTTGAAGAACCCGCCCGCCGGCGAACAGGACTTTCTGAAAGAACTGTTGTCCTCCCGCATTCCCCCGGGTGTTGATGAAGCGGCCTATGTGAAAGCCGGCTTCCTCACCGCCGTCGCCAAGGGCGAGGCCCATTCCCCCATCCTGACTGCCGCCGAAGCCGTCGAGCTGTTCGGTACCATGCAGGGTGGTTACAACATTCAGCCGCTGATCGACCTGCTGGACGATGCGACCCTGGCTCCTCTTGCCGCCAAGGGCCTCTCTCACACCCTGCTGATGTTCGACTCCTTCCACGACGTGGAAGAGAAGGCCAAGGCGGGCAATGCCCACGCCAAGCAGGTGCTGCAATCCTGGGCTGACGCCGAGTGGTTCCTGAACCGCCCGGCCCTGGCCGAGAAGATCACCGTCACCGTGTTCAAGGTGACCGGCGAAACCAACACCGACGATCTGTCGCCGGCGCCGGACGCCTGGTCCCGCCCGGATATTCCGCTGCACGCCCTGGCGATGCTGAAGAACGCCCGTCCCGGCATCACCCCGGACAAGGATGGCGTCATCGGCCCCATCAAGACCATTGATTCCCTGAAAGAGCAGGGCTTCCCGCTGGCTTACGTGGGTGACGTGGTCGGTACCGGCTCTTCCCGTAAATCCGCCACCAACTCCGTGCTCTGGTTCATGGGCGACGACATTCCGTTCGTGCCGAACAAGCGTGCCGGCGGCGTCTGCCTCGGTGGCAAGATTGCCCCCATCTTCTTCAACACCATGGAAGATGCCGGCGCCCTGCCCATCGAAGTGGACGTCTCCAAGCTGGAAATGGGCGATGTCATCGACATCTTCCCCTATGAGGGCAAGATCACCCGCCACGGCACCGACGAGGTGCTGGCCCGGTTCGAACTGAAGACCGAGGTGCTGATCGATGAAGTGCGCGCCGGTGGCCGCATTCCGCTGATCATCGGCCGCGGCCTGACCGACAAGGCCCGCGAAGCGCTGGGTCTGCCGTTCTCCACCGTGTTCCGTCGTCCGCAGCCTGTTGCCGACACCGGCAAGGGCTTCACCCTGGCCCAGAAGATGGTGGGCAAGGCATGTGGCGTGGAGGGCATCCGCCCGGGCACCTACTGCGAACCCAAGATGACCACGGTCGGCTCTCAGGACACCACGGGCCCGATGACCCGCGACGAGCTCAAAGATCTCGCCTGCCTCGGCTTCTCTGCCGATCTGACCATGCAGTCCTTCTGCCACACCGCCGCTTATCCCAAGCCCATCGACGTGCAGACCCACCACACCCTGCCGGACTTCATCATGAACCGCGGCGGTGTCTCTCTGCGTCCGGGCGACGGCGTCATCCACTCCTGGCTGAACCGCATGCTGCTGCCGGATACCGTGGGTACCGGTGGTGACTCCCACACCCGTTTCCCCATCGGCATCTCCTTCCCGGCTGGCTCTGGTCTGGTGGCCTTCGCCGCCGCCACCGGCGTGATGCCGCTGGACATGCCGGAATCCGTGCTGGTGCGCTTCAAGGGCGAGCTGCAACCGGGCATCACCCTGCGTGATCTGGTCCATGCCATCCCCTACGCCGCCATCCAGAAAGGGCTGCTGACCGTCGAGAAAGCGGGCAAGAAGAACATCTTCTCCGGCCGCATCCTCGAGATCGAAGGTCTGCCGACCCTGAAGGTGGAGCAGGCATTCGAGCTGGCGGACGCCAGCGCCGAGCGTTCCGCCGCCGGTTGCACCATCAAGCTGGATAAAGAGCCGATCATCGAGTATCTGAAGTCCAACATCGTGATGTTGAAGTGGATGCTCTCTGAAGGCTACGGCGACGTGCGCACCATCACCCGCCGCATCAAGGGGATGGAAGAGTGGCTGGCCAACCCGGTACTGATGGAAGCGGACAAGGATGCCGAGTACGCCGAAATCATCGAGATCGATCTGGCCACCATCAAGGAGCCGATCCTGTGCGCGCCGAACGATCCGGACGACGCCCGTCTGCTGAGCGACGTGGCGGGTGACAAGATTGACGAGGTGTTCATCGGTTCCTGCATGACCAACATCGGCCACTTCCGCGCCGCTGGCAAACTGCTCGAGAAGTATCAGGGCGAGCTGCCGACCCGCATGTGGATCGCCCCCCCCACCAAGATGGACAAGGATCAGCTGACCGAAGAGGGCTACTACGGCATCTTTGGTCGCGTCGGTGCTCGCATCGAAATACCCGGTTGTTCCCTCTGCATGGGCAACCAGGCGCGGGTAGCGGAAGGGGCCTCCGTGGTCTCCACCTCCACCCGCAACTTCCCGAACCGTCTGGGCAAGGGGGCCAACGTCTATCTGGCTTCTGCCGAGCTGGCCGCGGTTGCCGCCATCATTGGCAAGATCCCGACCGTGGAAGAGTATCTGCAGTATGCCAAGGCGCTGGACGCCACTGCGGCCGACACCTATCGCTACCTCAACTTCAACGAGATCGCCTCCTACACCAAGAAGGCCGATGCGGTGATCCTGCAGCAAGCGGTCTGAGACTCGCCGGTCTGACCACTGAAAATAACAATGCCGCGTCTCGACGCGGCATTTTCCATTTCAGGGGGCTGCGCGATAATGACCCGCCATGCCCAGCAACGGCGTCGTCGATTTGCCTGGTACGCGCGTTGCGCTTTCGTTGTCTGGCCATGATGGCCCCACCGTTTCCTGGTGGGCACTTTTATACCGCGGTACCTGCGAAGCGGGCCCGCGCATTGCGGCGTGGTTGCTATGTTTCTGTTCCGGATTGATCTGGCCCGCATGAAGTGGCGCCTTGGTTGTGCCCTGCTGGTGTTGGCCCTGCCCCTGGTGGTGGGAGGGTGGATGGTGCACGACAGCTACGAGCAGGAGCTGAAGAACGATGCCAGCGCGTCAGCCAGCAAGGCCAGAACCTTGCTGGAGCGCATGCTGGATCAGGCCGAGCGGGCCAACCTCGAGGTATTGCCGCTGGCCGGTCGACCTTGCAGCGACAACCTGCTGCTGCTGCGCAAGCGAGTGGCGCTGGAGCCGTTCCTGCGCTCCATCAATCTGGTGCGACAGGGGATCATCAACTGCACCTCGCTGTTCGGGCCTGCCAGGGAAGTGGATGACGGCTCCCGCTACACGGATCGCAAGTTGCTGCTGATGAGCGGCAACCTGGTGCGCAAGAATCACCCCTTGCTGGTGGTGCGTCAGGAGCGGGGGCGTGATGCGGCACTGAGCGCCATTGACAGCAGTCAGCTCAGTTTCATGCTTACCCTGAGCAG
The DNA here is from genome assembly GCF_027707645.1 of Aeromonas sp. QDB30. Classification (NCBI taxonomy): domain Bacteria; kingdom Pseudomonadati; phylum Pseudomonadota; class Gammaproteobacteria; order Aeromonadales; family Aeromonadaceae; genus Aeromonas; species Aeromonas sp. QDB30. Next base: position 6,146 of record NZ_JAPCIY010000022.1, read on the forward strand.
CGATCCCAGCGAGCTGTTCTTGCAGGTGGGGTCCGCCTGGCTCGATGAGTCCGGCCACTTCCAAAGCGATCCGCCGAAACTGCACAGCAAGTTTGCCCTGATACTCGCCTCCCAGCGTTACCCCTTCACCATCCACGCCGGTTATGCCATGCCGATCTACTGGCGTGCCCTGTGGGAGGCTCGCCATCTGCAGCTGATCTGGCTGGGAGCCAGTTCGCTGGTGCTCTCACTGCTGGTGTGGTGGCTGCTTGGGCGGCCGGGGGCCCTGACGGACGAGCTGAGACGCGGGCTGCGAGCCAGGGAGTTTGTCCCCTATCTGCAACCGCTGATCGCCAGCAAGGGCGGCAAGATGGTGGGAGCCGAGGTACTGATGCGCTGGCAACATGCCACCGAGGGGCTGATCCGCCCCGATCTCTTCATCCCCCAGGCGGAAGAGTCTGGCCTGATCGTGCCCATGACGGTCAACCTGATGAAGACGGTGGCCAAGACACTCCACCCGGTGCAGGAGCAGCTGTCCGAGGCATTTCACATCAGCTTCAACATCAGTGCCATCCACTGCCGGGACCTCTCCCTGGTGGCGGAGTGCCGCGACTTCCTCGGCCACTTCGTTCCGGGACGGGTGGTGCTGGTGCTGGAGCTCACGGAGCGGGAGCTGCTGGTGACCAGCCCGCAGACCCTCTCCCTGTTTCGCCAGCTCGACGAGATGGGGGTGCAGCTCGCCATCGATGACTTTGGCACCGGCCACTCCAGCCTCATCTATCTGCAGCAATTCCACGTGGACTATCTCAAGATCGACCGCTCCTTCATCGGCCGTATCGGGACGGAGTCCCTCTCCGAGCACATCGTGGACAACGTCATCGACCTTGGGGGACGGCTGGGGTTGTCCCTGGTGGCCGAAGGGGTGGAGACGGAGCAGCAGGCCGCCTATCTGAGAGGCAAGGGGGTCCAGTATCTGCAGGGATACCTGTTTGCCCGCCCCATGCCGATACGCCAGTTCTGCCGGGAGCTGACGGCGGGAGAGATACAGGTCGCTGCCGGGCGCACCGCCCAGGGCTAGGCCGCGCCCACCAGGCTGTGCAGCCAGTTCACCAGGATGTCGTGGGGGCTGCCGGGTTCGGGAGGGGCGGGGGCGAGCAGGTGATAGCCGGTGCCGTCGGGGACGAAGCCGAGCGGTGCCACCAGCAGACCGGCCTCGATATCGTCGCACACCTGGCGGTAGGGGCCGATGGCGACTCCCAGCCCGGCGACTGCCGCCTGCAGGCTGAAATAGAAGTGCTCGAAGGTCTGACCCGGCACCTCCTCGTCTGCGGACATGCCTGCGTGCTGCTGCCACTCCAGCCAGGCGCCCGGACGGGTCTTGGTGTGCAGACGGGGGGCCGTTGGCCTGAGGGCCTGCACATCCCCCCTGGATTCAAAAAAGTGCGCCACCTTGCCCGGCGCCGGTCCGCTCTTCGAACAGCAACTGGTTGTAGAGCTCGGCAGGCCAGTGAAAGTCGTTGCGCCGGATGGCGAGATCGATACCGCTGCCAAAGCTGAGGGCGCCGCCGCCCGCCATCAGGTGTACGTCCAGCTCCGGGTGCAGAGCCTGGAAGGCGGGCCAGCGCGGGATCAGCCAGCGCATCAGGAGGGTGGGTTCGCAGGAGAGCACCAGCGACTGGGGGCGGCTCTGCTGGCGCAGGGCCTGCGCCGTCTGGCGGATGCTGCCCAACCCCTCCCTGACCGCCTGATAGAACCGTTCACCCGCGTCGGTCAGAAAGACCCGGCGCTGGCGCCGCTCGAACAGCATGACCCCCAGATCCTCCTCGAGCAGTCGTACCGCCCGGCTGATGGCGCCATGGGTGAGATGCAGTTCGTCGGCGGCGCGGCCGAAATGCTCGGTGCGGGCCGCCACCTCAAAACAGCGCAGGGCGGTGAGGGAAGGAAGCGAGAGGGCTTTTTGTGAGTTTTTTTCACCATTCATGTCAGGAATCATCGTTCGTTATTGGTGTTATTGGCAAATAAAATAGCCGATATCCCCTCTAATCAGGACTCTTTTCATGACCGAACTGTTAGCCGTTGTCGCCATTACCCTCTTTGCCGTCATCAGCCCCGGACCCGACTTTGCCATGGTGTCGCGCAACAGCCTGCTGCTCTCGCGCCGCACCGGCGTGCTGACGGCGATCGGCATCGCGGCCGGGGTCTGCGTGCACGTGGCCTACACCCTGCTGGGGGTGGGCCTGCTGATCCAGCAATCCCTCTGGCTGTTCAACCTCATCAAGCTGGCAGGGGCCGCCTATCTCATCTTCCTCGGCATCAAGATGCTGCGGGCCAAACCGGCTGCCGATGAAGAGAGCATCTGTCAGCCTGCCCTCTCCAGCCTGGGGGCGCTGCGCACCGGATTTCTGACCAATGTGCTCAATCCCAAGACCACCATCTTCATCGTCAGCCTCTTCATGCAGGTGGTGCAGCCGCAGACGCCGCTGGCGGTCCAGATCGGCTATGGCGCCTTCATCGCGCTGGCGCACGCCCTCTGGTTTGGTGCGGTGGCGCTCTTCTTCTCCACCCCTGCGGTGCGGGACCGACTGCTGGCGGTACGCCACTGGATCGATCGGGTGTTCGGGGGGCTGCTGGTGGGATTCGGCATGTTGCTGGCATTGACCCAGCAAACGCGCTGAGGCGGGGAGGGGCGCTCCCCCTATCCACCCCCGACTGTAGGGTCTTGTTTTTCATGCCTTGGCAGCCACTTTTCGGTAGAATTGGCGCTCATTTTGAAGTCAGATGAGGCGCGGTATGACGGTCAGGTTCCAGGCATTTCACAGCATCAAGGCGATTGGCAATCGGGAGGTGCTGTTCAACTGGTCCAGAACCAACCCCCTCGGCGCCCTTGATCAGGTGTGGCGCCCGACGACCCGTGACGAGCTGCAGCAACTGCTGCGGAAATACCCCGAGCGCAAGCTGCGGCTCATCGGCTCCGGCCTCTCTTTCGAACCCATCCACAGCGTCTACGCCGAAGGCAGCCAGGCGCTGCTGGTGGACCTGCACCACCTGCGCGGCCAGCTGGACAAGACTGCCGATACGGTGACCTACCTGGCGGGGACGCCGCTTGATACCGTCTATGCCGACCTCATCGCCATGGATCGCATGCTGCCGGCGTCCCCCGGCGTCATCGGCATCCAGACCCTGGGTGGAGCGCTCAGCACCGGCACCCATGGGCAGGGACTGCACCAGTCCGCCCTGTGCGATGCGGTGGCTGCCCTGACCGTGATGCTGGCGAGCGGCGACATCATCCGTGTGGATCGCACCGATCCGCGCTTCGGCGCCTTCGTGATGGGCATGGGGATGCTCGGCATCCTGCTGGATGTGACCCTCAACACCGTGCCCAACCGCATCATGCGCTGCACCAAGTTCACCACCGACTACCCCTTCCTGCTGGAACACAACGAGCGCCTCAACCGGGAGCACGCCTTCGTGAAGAGCTGGTGGTTCGCCTGGACCGGCGAGAGCCACATCTGGCTGGTGGATCCCGCCTCCGATGACGAGGTGGCCCGCTACCGGGCCGGGGGCAGCGAGCCGCTGGTGCTGGAGGGAGACATGGACGAGCGCATGAACCTGGCGCTCAATGCCACCATAGACGCGACCCTGCAGAAGATGGCCAGAGACACCAAGGACGAGGCCAGGGCAGGCGAGCACTTCGAGACGGTACGCCGCTTCAAGGACGCCTCGGATCTGGTGGGCAACGTCTACCAGATCCTCTGCAAGGGGATCCCTGCACCCCAGATCAACTGCGAGGTGGCCGTGCCCCTCGAACGCATGGGGGAGGCCCTTGAAATCCTGCAGGCATGGCAGGAGGCGAACCCCGGCGTGCTGCACTACCCCTTCATCCTGCGCTGCACCGGTCCATCCGTGGCCTGGCTCAGTGCCGCCCATGACAAGTCGGTGTGCTGGATAGGTTTTCTGGTCTATCTGGCGGCGGACGGGACCTTCGTCGGGGGCTCCATGGAGCAGATGCGCGAGTTGCAGCAACTGCTGGTGCCCCTCGGCGGCATTCCCCATTTCGGCAAGCACCTGGCGATGGACCTCTACGACTTCCCGGCCCTGTTGCCGCGCTGGCACGACTTCCTGGCCCTGAAGCGGGAGCTTGACCCCCATGGCCGTTTCGAAAACCGCTGGCTCGGCGACCTGTTCGCCAACCGGTAAGGATCTGACATGACCGATATGCAAGACACTCGCTTACCCATCCTCCTGCCGATCAGAGGGGGGGCAACCCGATGACAGACATGCAAGACACCCGCATCCCCGTGACCCTGCTGACCGGCTTTCTCGGCAGCGGCAAGACCACCTTGCTCAACCACTGGGTCAAGCAGCCCGAGCTCGGGGAGTGCGCCGTGCTCATCAACGAGTTCGGCTCCGTGGGGCTGGATCATCATCTGGTACAGCAGGTGGACGAGCAGGTGGTGCTGCTCGATTCCGGCTGCATCTGCTGCTCGGTGCAGGGCTCCCTGGTGGAGGCGCTGCAGGGGCTCTTCATGAAAGCCATCCAGCGCAAAATCAAACCCTTCAAACGGCTGATCATCGAAACCACGGGTCTGGCCGATCCGGCCCCCGTGCTGTTCACGTTGAGGGAAGAGGGCTTTATCGCCCAGCGCTACCGCTTCGACGGCACCGTCACCGTGGTGGATGCCGGCCATATCGAGCAGCAGCTTGCGGCTCAATATGAGGCGGTCAAACAGGTGGCGCTGGCGGATCTGCTGGTGGTGAGCAAGGGCGATCTGGTGGATGAAGAGACCCTTGCTCGGGTGGAAGCCCAACTGGCGACCCTCAATCCGGCAGCCCCCATCCAGCGGGTCAGCAATGGCGTGCTCTCACCCGCGGTGCTGGAGAAGCTCGGCGCCTACAACGAGGCGGCGGGGCGCGACGTGCGCCAGTTGCTGGCCTGGCTGCGTACCGAATCCCCGAAACAGGGGCTGGCTTCGCCCATGCAGCCGAAGATGACGCCGTTTGCCGCCAAGGTGGGGACGGCCGCGCCCACCCGCTTCGAGCACGGCAATATAGAAAGTTTCTCCCTGCGCATCGGCGAGCCGCTCAAGCCCTCCCGCCTGCTGGCCGCCATCGATGCGGTGCAGGCGCAATACGGTGATGCCCTGCTGCGTCTCAAGGGGATATTGCAACTGGAAGGGGAGAGCCAGCCAGTGGTGATCCACGGCGTGCACGGCCAGCTCTATCCGTTGCAGGCGCTGGGGGAGTGGCCCGAAGGCAAGGCCCAGTCCCGGCTGGTGTTCATCGTGAAGAGCCAGGACAGGGTAGGCATAGAGCAGTTGTTCCTCTCGACCCTCAAGGCCCCCGAACCCAGCCTGGAAGAGCACCTCAAGGCCATGCTCGGCCAGCCGGATGCCTGATATGCTGATATGACCCGCGCTCGTGCGGGTCTTTTCTTATGTGATGAGGAGAGACAGAACCATGCCTGACAGCTCCCCGATGGTGACGCCCGCCCAGCGCAAATGGCTGCCCTGGCTGACAGCGGTCGGTTTTTTCATGCAGACCCTGGATGGCACCATCCTCAACACCGCCCTGCCCAGCATGGCCGAGACCCTGGGCGAGAGTCCGCTGCAGATGCAGTCCGTCATCATCGCTTACATGCTGACGGTGGCCCTGCTCATTCCTGCCTCCGGCTGGCTGGCGGACAGATTCGGCACCCGCCGGGTCTATCTGGTCGCCATCCTGCTGTTTACCCTGGGTTCCCTGGCCTGTGCCATCGCCAACACCCTGCCCATGCTGGTGATCGCCCGGGTGTTGCAAGGGGTCGGGGGGGCCTTGCTGATGCCCATCGGGCGTCTGGCGGTGCTGCGGGTCTACAGCAAGCATGAGCTGCTGAGGGTGATGTCGTTCGTCACCATCCCCGGTCTGCTCGGCCCCCTCATCGGCCCGGCCCTGGGGGGCTGGCTGGTGGAGGTGGCGAGCTGGCACTGGGTCTTCCTCATCAACCTGCCGGTGGGCCTGCTCGGCTTCGTGGCGAGCTGGCACTTCATGCCCGACCTTCGCCAACACACCGCCAGGTTTGACTGGCAGGGGTTTGTGCTGTTCAGTGTCGGCATGGTGCTGGTATCCGTCGGTCTGCAAGGCCTGGGGGAGCACAGCATCTCAACCGGCTGGGCCCTGTTTGCGGTATTGTTCGGTCTGGCCGCCATGGCGAGCTACTGGCTCTATGCCGCCACGGCGGAGCAGCCCCTGTTCAGTCTGGCGCTGTTCAAGACGTCCACCTTCGCCATCGGTATCTGGGGCAATCTGTTTGCCCGCCTCGGCAGCGGCGCCATGCCGTTTCTCACCCCGCTCTTCCTGCAACTGGGGCTCGGCTTCTCCCCGAGCAAGGCGGGGATGACCATGATCCCCACGGTGATCGGCGCCATGCTGACCAAGACGCTGGTGAACAAGCTCATTCCGCGCATCGGTTATCGCCGCATCCTGATCGGCAACACCCTGGCGCTCGGGGCCATGATCGCGAGCTTCTATTTCATCGACAACCAGGTGCCCCACGGCGTACTGCTGGTGTGGCTGGCGGTCTTTGGCGCCATCAACTCCCTGCAATTTTCCGCCATGAACACCCTGACCCTGCAGGATCTCAGCAGCGAGCACGCCAGCAGCGGCAACGGTCTGCTGTCGGTGGTGATGCAGCTCTCCATGAGCCTGGGGGTGGCCATCGCCGCCAGCCTGCTGGGGCTCTTCTCCATCGGCCAGCCCGAGGAGAGTGGCCGCTGGCTGGAGGGGTTCCACCTCACCTATCTGTGCATCGGCCTGATGTCCATGCTGGCGGCGCTGATCTTCGCCCAGCTGGCGCGGGAAAAGCGCTGAGTCCCAGGCTCAGGGGGCGGGCAGGTAGCTCACGTCGCAGGGCAATCGGGCCAGCAGTCCGGCCAGGTGGGTGGTCTCCAGCAGGAAAGTCTGCTCGGGGTGGCTCGGCGTCCAGGTAAAGGCGTGGTGATTCATGAGCAAGGGATCCACCAGCAGGGGGATGTCGGCGCGGGGCAGGAAGGGGCAGACGGCTCCCGGCAGGCAGCCAATCTCGGTCTGCATCTCGTCGGCGGTGCAGATGGAGGGTTTGGCACCGAGCGCCGCCTTGACCGCCTTGCTGTCGAGCCGGCCGTCTCTGTGGGTCAGCAGCAGGGCGAAGCGACCATCCTTGAATTTGAGGAAAAGGGTCTTGCTGAACTCGGCCTGCCAGCCGAGGCGAGCCTTGACCCGCTCGTCGGTGGCGTAATCGAGGATGGGTTCGTGCTCGAAGCGCTGGTGGGGCAGGTCGGTGAGCAACTGACGGTTGAAGTCGTGAATGGCATCGAGTGGCATGGGGTTCTCCTGTGATGGCGGTCATCCTGCCACTTGCACCGGCGCAGGCCCAATCACTGTTTCTTATCCGTCATCAGCGGAGTCATCAACAAGGGCACCCGAGGGTGCCCTTGTCGTTCAGTGATGCTGCAATTCGCCCGCTTTCCAGTGGAAGGGAATGGGGTCAAGGCGCTGGGAGGCTTTGTCGTAACCTGCCCACAGCTCACCAATGGTGCGACCATCGATGGGGTGGCGGAATGTGGGTGCCAGCTCCGCCAGCGGCCAGAGCACGAAGGCGTTGGTGAGGATCTCGCCGCGGGGCAGCACCAGCGGTGTCTCGCAGACCAGCTCGCCGTAGAGCAGCAGATCGAGATCCAGGGTGCGCGGGGCGAACTTCTTGGCATCCGGCTCGCGGCCGTGAGCGAACTCCATGGCGCGTAGCCGCTGGCACAGGGTTGCCAGGGGCAGCTCGGCATCGGCACCCACCACCAGGTTGTAGAAGGGGCGGCCGTTGAAGCCCACCGCCTCGCTCTCGAATACCCGGGAGACCTGCAACTCGCCGAATTCGGCGTGCAGGGCATCGAGGCCGGCGCGGATATGGCGTTCCCGATCGATATTGGATCCCAGACTGATATAGATGCGGGTCATCAGTTGGCGCTCGCAGCCGGCGTGCGATGGCGCAGGATCTCGACCCCGACGCCTGCCGCATTGGGCACGGCACCCGGTTTGGTCAGGGTCACCTTGACCCACTGTACCCGCTCGTCTTCCAGCACCAGGGCGGCGACCTGCTCGGCCATGGTCTCGACCAGCTCCACTATCTTGCCTTGGGCGTGATCACAGATCTTGCGAGAGAGGGTGGCGTAATCCAGCGCCAGATTGATATCGTCGGTTGCGGCGGCTGGGCGATTGTCAAACCCCATCTCGAGGTCGAAACAGAGCTTCTGGCGAATGCCCTTCTCCCACTCATATACCCCTATGGTGGTCAAAACCTCGAGTCCGCGAATAAACACCTTGTCCATGACAGTACTTCTTCTTTACTCTTGATGGGCTGTGAAAACAGCGCAGGGATGCAGGCCCGGCAAGCAGATTGCCGCTGGCGGCCGGTTTGGGCGACACGCTTTCGGGCAAGCCCGGGCCTGGGAATGTGGCCCGCATCATACCCCATTCATATCGTGGTAAAAACGACCAAGATGACGGCCCTGACGATTTTGATGATTATTCTGGCCTATCTGGGCGGCTCGCTGTCCAGTGCCGTGCTGGTTTCCCGCATCACGGGTCTGCCGGATCCCCGTGACCATGGTTCCCACAACCCGGGGGCGACCAATGTGTTGCGCCTCGGCGGCCGGATGGCGGCGCTGATCGTACTGCTTCTCGACGTGCTCAAGGGGATGGCCCCCGTCTACCTCGCCTGGTATCTGCAGATCAAGCCCGTCTACCTCGGCTTTATCGGGGTGGCCGCCTGTCTGGGCCACATGTACCCCCTCTTCTTCCACTTCCGTGGTGGCAAGGGCGTCGCCACCGCCCTCGGCACCATGTTGCCCATTGGGTTTGCCATGGGGGGCGCCGTCATCACCACCTGGCTGCTGGTGCTGCTGGTGAGCGGCTATTCGTCACTGGCGTCCATCGTGACCGTGTTGCTGACCCCGCTCTTTACCTATCTGCTCAAACCGGAATACACGTTGCCGGTCTCCCTGCTCTCCTGTCTCATCCTGATCCGTCATCACGAGAATATTACCCGCCTGCTCAAGGGGGAGGAGTCCCGCCTCTGGGGGCGCCGGGGAGCGGTCCCACCAGCAGAAGTGATGAAAATGGATGATGCTGCGCAAAAAAGAGACGAACGAGACGAAAAGTGAAATTTCCCGTTGACCACCTGCCCTAAAATCCGTTTAATAGCGCCCACGCCCAGATAGCTCAGTCGGTAGAGCAGGGGATTGAAAATCCCCGTGTCGGCGGTTCGATTCCGTCTCTGGGCACCATATTTTGGTGCCATGAAATAAAAACGTGTTCATGCACAATGGTTTGAAGTGTGCCGGCTTAGCTCAGTAGGTAGAGCAACTGACTTGTAATCAGTAGGTCACCAGTTCGATTCCGGTAGCCGGCACCATTTGCCCAGATAGCTCAGTCGGTAGAGCAGGGGATTGAAAATCCCCGTGTCGGCGGTTCGATTCCGTCTCTGGGCACCACGAATAATTCCTCCTTAGCTCAGTCGGTAGAGCGACGGACTGTTAATCCGCAGGTCGCTGGTTCGAGCCCAGCAGGAGGAGCCAAATAAAAAGCCCAGCAGCAATGCTGGGCTTTTTCTTTTCCCATTGTCCCCGTCCTGAATATGGCTTATACCTTCTTCCCCGAATAGATGGAGATCTCGATGGGACAAGGTGTGAAACGCACACAGCGCGATTACTCACTGAGGTTTAAATTGTCCCTGGTCGAGCAGATTGAAAAAGGTGAACTCACCTACCAGTAGACACAATTCCAATATGGCATTCAGGGCAATTCGACCATTCTGGTATGGTTGCATAAGCATGGTCTGCAGGGTTGGAGCCAGGGAGCATCGATTAGAGCTGGCAGGATCACATCATGCCTGATCCCGACAACCAAATGTCTGAACAGCGTATCAAGGAGCTCGAGTAGCTGGCGCTGATGAGCCTGGAGGCTCAGTTCTTTGAAAGCGCCTCAATCGTAAAAAACGACCTGGTAAGCTCTCTCGCAGCGGTATGTCGAAAAGCTGACCATCTTCAGTGCTTGCTGGTTCCTCGGAATAAACCGTTAGGCTGACTACAATCGCAATCGGGTCGCCGACTTGCGTCATGCACAAGGGCAGCAGGTGGTGAGCTTTGTGCGCAAAGTTCACTACGGGTGGGCATCCACAAGTAGCATTATCTGCTGCAGGGCCAAGACGATGCTGGGCTGACGGTCTGGTGGGACAGACTGTTTAGGATATTGGCCGAGCACCGTCTGTTGGTGCAGCCCAAACGGGCCTATCACAAGACGCTCCACAGTTTTCAGCGTTTCTATCGCCATCCCAACTTGCTCAAACCCGGCCCGGTGAAAATCACTGCGGTGGCGCCAGGGCAGGTCTCGGTTGCCGACATCACTTACCTGCCAGCAAAGAGCGGGCCACTCTACCTGAGCCTGGTGACGGATACCTGCTCGCGTAAGATAGCGGGGCATCACACGCACGAAGGGATGCATGCTGAGTTGGTGGTGATGGCGCTCAAGAGAGCACTGAAGCAACGGTGTGGCAGCGGGGAGTTTATCCATCACTCGGACGGCAGGGTGCAGTATTGCTCAGGCTTGAATCAGACGCTGTATGAACGGTACGGAGTACAGTACTCGATGACTGATGGGTATGACTGTTATCAGAATGCGCTGGCAGAGCGGGTGAACGGGATACTGAAAGGAGAGTTGCTGTAGCAAAGCCCGTAGGGCCTAGTGTAGACGAGGAAGATGGTGCATAAGGTGGTGGGTAGTTATAACCTAGAATGATCGCATTAGGCCTCGCAATGCAGAATCCCCGATGCGGTACATCGGGTTCTGAGTGCCAGAAGTTAACTGAAAACATGTAAACGGACTTCAGGATTAGGCACTGCAGTTCAGGCCCGCTCTTCGGTCAGGGGGCTGACACTCAGCACGGGGGCGGCATCGATACCGTCGGCATTCATCATGGCGGAGATGCGTTGCAGGGATGAGAGCAACAACCCCTGCTCCCAGTTCTCCAGCGCCTGAAAGCGTTGAATGAAACTCTCCTGCAAGGGGGTCGGAGCCTGGGCAAGCAGGGCACGTCCCGCGTCAGTGAGCGTCGCATGCACCTTGCGTTTGTCGGTTTCGCTGCGAATGCGCTGCACCAGCTGGCGGCTCTCCAGTCGGTCCATGATGGTGGTGGCGGTGGCCTGGCTCATGTTGGTGTGATCCGCCAGCTGGCGCATGGAGATCTGGCCAAGCTCGTCGATCCCCTTGAGCAGCAGGAGCTGAGGCGAGGTCAGGCCGGCCTCCTTGATCAAGCGCTTGGAGTGCATGTCGATGGCACGGATGATCTGGCGCAGGGCGATCAGCACTTCATCATGTTTTTCCATGGGGTCTGGGTCATCGCAGGGCTGTGGAGAGGCGCGAAATTCTCCGCCTAATCCATAACAAGGTCAATATGGTTTTTGATGTAATGGTTTTAGCTCTAATGAATATTGTGTTAGGTTATCGGACAATTGCCCCATTCCAACCCGATATTTGAGGAGTGAAATCATGCATGACGACCTGGATATCAAGTCCCTGGTTGCCGATCTGCGCGTGGTCAGAGTTCGCTATGAACTGCCTGATACCGCGGCATTTGTGCGTTATCAACCTGCCTATGACGAGGACCCCAACAACCTCAAGGTACACCACTACGATGGCGAGCTGCCGCTCTCTTGCAGCAACACAGGTTCTTTCAGTCTAAAGGAGTTGGTCAATGAGCTGCGCTATGCCTATGTGCTGGTTCACCTCTTCCCCGACGAGAGTGCCATGAACTTTTATCTGGCGGGTCTGGACAATGGGCTGGCACAGCTGGAGTTCATCGGTGGCTCCTATGACTTCAACCGCCTCTGGATCACCAGCGGTGTCTCCAATCTGGGGGTGCCCATGGCGATCTTCCTCGGCAAACGCCACGCAGTGAACGGTCAGCCGTCGGTGACCCTGGTGGATCACCGTGAGCAGGTGGCAGGTCGTCTGGCCTATCGCGCCATCGGCGGTGCCGGCGATCACGTGGGTGAAGACTTTTTCAACAACGACTAAGGAGGCCCGATGCGAGCAACCAAAGGGCTTTTGAAAGGCCTCAATCCCACCATGGCCATGACGGCCCTCACCGTCGTGACCCTCTTCCTGCTGTTCGGCGTCTTTGATCCGGATACCGCAGGCACCTGGTTTACCGGGGCCAAGGACACCATCATTGCTGGCTTCAAGTGGTATTACATCCTGGTGGTCGCCCTGTTCCTGTTCTTCGCCGTCTACCTGATGTTCAGCCGCTTTGGCAGCATCCGGCTGGGCGACGACGACCAGGTACCGGAGTTTGGCTACTTTGCCTGGTTCTCCATGCTGTTCAGCGCAGGCATGGGCATAGGCCTGGTGTTCTGGAGTATCGCCGAGCCCATGTATCACCTGCAGGGCAACCCCTTCATCACCGAAGGTATGACGCCGGAAGCGGCCCAGATCGCCATGCGCCTCACCTTCTTCCACTGGGGTCTGCACCCCTGGGCCATCTATGTGATCGTCGGCCTGTCGCTGGCCTTCTTCAGCTACCGGCGCAAGTTGCCGCTGGCCATCCGCTCCGTGCTCTACCCCATTCTTGGCGATCGCATCTACGGCTTCTGGGGCCATGCCGCCGACGTGCTGGCGGTGTTCGGTACCGTGTTCGGGGTGGCGACCTCCCTTGGGCTGGGAGTTTCCCAGATGAACACCGGCCTCAATCAGATGTTCGGCATGGGCGTGTCACAAGCGAACCAGCTCTGGCTCATCGGTGGCATCAGCCTGATTGCCACCCTGTCGGCCATCTCCGGCGTCGGGCGCGGGGTGAAGATCCTCTCCGAACTCAATATCTGGTTGAGCGTGTTCGTGCTGGGCCTCTTCCTGGTGCTGGGGCCAACCACCTATATCCTCAACGCCTATGTGCAGAACATCGGTGATTACCTGCAGAACATCGTCAAGCTGAGCTTCTGGACCAATACCGAAGCCAACGGTACCTCGGCCTGGCAGTCCAGCTGGACCGCATTTTACTGGGGCTGGTGGATCGCGTGGGCACCCTTTGTCGGCATGTTCATCGCCCGCATCTCCAAGGGCCGCACGATTCGTGAATTCGTGCTCGGTGTCCTGCTGGTGCCCTCCCTGCTCGGCATGCTCTGGCTCACCGTGTTCGGCGGGACTGCCATGAACCTGGAGCTGTTCGGTGGCGGCGGCGTAGTGGAAGCGGTCAATCAGGATGTCACCATGGCGCTCTACAAGACGGTGGAACTGCTGCACTGGGATACCTTCGGCTGGATTGCCAAGGGGGTGCTGACCCTGCTTATCTGCACCTACTTCATCACCTCCAGCGATTCGGGCACGCTCGTGATTACGACGCTGCTCTCCATCGGCGATCAGGATCCCCCGGTGCTGCACCGCGCCATCTGGGGGCTGGGGCAGGGGCTGGTCGCGGCCATTCTGCTGGTCTCCGGCGGGCTTGCCGCCCTGCAGGCCGCCAGCATCATCGCCGCGCTGCCCTTCTCGGTCATCATGCTGGCCATGTGCTACTCCCTGATGCAGGGGCTCAAACAGGAGAGCCAGCACCAGTTCGAATACAGGCAGAAGCTCAAGCGCCATCCGGGGTCGGTCAATCTGAGCCTGATGGATCGCATCGGTCCGGGCTGATGACAGGTTCGGTCAAACGAAAGGGGAACCTCGCGGTTCCCCTTTTTCATGCCTGTTCGGCGGTCGGTAGCTACAGCATCTGCTTGAGTCGATAGAGCAGGTCAAGGGCCTGTCGCGGGGTCAGCTCGTCCGGGCGAACTGCTGCCAGCTCCTCCACCACAGGATGGGGTTGCGGGGCGAGAGTGACCGGAGCCGGACGACTTTCGCCGGCGGCCACCGGAGTGGCACTCTCCAGCTCGTGCAGTTTGTGGCGGGCCTGGTGGATCACCGATTTCGGCACCCCGGCCAGCGCCGCTACCTGCAGGCCGTAGGATCGGCTGGCCGCACCTTCCTGCACCGCGTGCATAAAGGCGATGGTGTCGCCGTGCTCCACCGCATCCAGGTGGACGTTGGCCAGCCCGCTCATCAGCTCGGGCAGGCGGGTCAGCTCGAAGTAGTGAGTGGCGAACAGGGTGTAGGCGCCAATCTTGCTTGCCAGCTGCTCGGCGCAGGCCCAGGCCAGCGAGAGGCCGTCGTAGGTGCTGGTGCCGCGGCCAATTTCGTCCATCAGCACCAGACTGCGGGCGGTGGCGTTGTTGAGGATATTGGCGGTTTCGGTCATCTCCACCATAAAGGTGGAGCGGCCGGAGGCGAGATCATCCGACGCCCCGATGCGGGTGAAGATGCGGTCGATGGGGCCGATGCGGGCGCTGTCGGCGGGCACGAATGCGCCGATATGGGCCAGCAGAACGATGAGCGCGGTCTGGCGCATGTAAGTGGATTTACCGCCCATGTTGGGGCCGGTGATGATCAACATCCGCCGCTCCCGCTCCAGCCGTATCGGGTTGGCGATAAAGGGGTCGGTCATCACCTGCTCCACCACCGGATGGCGGCCCGCCTCGATGAGGATCTGATCCTCGTCGATGAGGGTGGGGCAGCGATAGTCGAGGGTCTCGGCCCGCTCGGCCAGGTTGGCCAGCACGTCCAGCTCCGCCAGTGCGGCAGCAGACTCCTGCAGATCGCCCAGATGCGGCAGCAGGGCGTCGAGCAGCTCTTCGTAGAGACGTTTTTCCAGCGCCAGCGCCTGGGCCTGGGCGGTGAGCACCTTGTCCTCGTACTTCTTCAGCTCATCGATGATGTAGCGCTCGTTGTTTTTCAGCGTCTGGCGGCGGATGTAGTGGGCCGGCACCAGGTGGCTGTTGGCGCGGCTCACCTCGATATAGAAGCCGTGCACCTTGTTGTAGCCCACCTTGAGGGTGTTGATGCCGGTGAGCGCCTTCTCCCGCTCCTCGATGCGGGCCAGGCTGGCGGTGGCGCCATTGGCGAGATCCCGCAGCTCGTCCAGCTCCTGATTGAACCCTTCACGGATGACGCCGCCATCGCGGATGAGCACCGGCGGCACCTCCATCACGGCACGCTCCAGCAGGTCGAACAGCTCGGGGAAGGTACTTGCCCGCTCGCGCAGCTGCTGCACCGCCTCGTGCTCGCTTTCCGCCAGCAGACGCTGCAACTCGGGCAGCTGAGCAAAAGCCTGCCGCAGCCGGGTGAGATCGCGCGGGCGGGCACTGCGCAGGGCGAGGCGCGCCAGCACCCGCTCCACGTCGCCGACCTGGCGCAGCAGGCTCCCCAGCTCGTCATAGAGGTTCTGCTCGATGAGCTCCTTGATGGTGCTCTGGCGACCTTTGAGGATCACCCGATCGCGGATCGGCTGGTGGATCCAGCGCTTGAGCAGCCGGCTGCCCATCGGCGTGGCGGTGCAATCGAGCACGGCGGAGAGGGTGTTGTCGTGGCCGCCAGCCAGATTCTGGGTCAGCTCCAGATTGCGGCGGGTGGCGGCATCCATGATGACCGCATGATCGGGCTGCTCCAGGCGCACGCTGCGAATGTGGGGCAGGGCGGTGCGCTGGGTGTCTTTCACGTACTGCATCAGGCAGCCGGCGGCGCACAGGGCGGTCTCGCTCTGCTCGACCCCAAAGCCCACCAGATCCTGGGTGCCGAACTGCTGGCACAAGAGCTTGCGGGCGGTGCCGAGCTCGAACTCCCACTCCGGGCGGCGACGCAGACCGCGGCGACCCTCGACATGGTGCAGGAAGGCGAACGATTCGGGGTAGAGCAGCTCCGCCGGATTGGTGCGTTGCAGCTCCGCCAGCAGGGTCTCTTCTTTCTCGAACTGGTTGATGAAGAAGCGACCGGAGCCGATGTCCATGGTGCCGTAACCGAAGCGGCGGCCATCGTGGTAGACGGCGGCGATCAGGTTGTCCTGCCGTTCGCTGAGCAGCGCCTCGTCGGAGACGGTACCCGGGGTGATGATGCGAATGACCTTGCGCTCCACGGGCCCCTTGCTGGTGGCGGGATCCCCCACCTGCTCGCAGATGGCGGCCGATTCGCCGAGCTGTACCAGCTTGGCGAGATACCCCTCGATGGCGTGATAGGGCACCCCGGCCATCGGGATGGGGCTGCCGGCCGACTGGCCGCGCTTGGTCAGGGAGATGTCGAGCAGCTGGGAGGCCTTGCGGGCGTCGTCGTAGAAGAGCTCGTAGAAGTCACCCATGCGATAGAACAGCAGGATCTCCGGGTTTTCGGCCTTGAGAGTCAGATACTGCTGCATCATGGGGGTGTGGGCGCTCAAGTTGGCGCCTGGCGCTTGGTATTGTGCTGTCATGTGCTATTCCAGAAGGTGCTCTTGCGGGCAAACGTCTGCCGTCATGGGTCTGAATCTGGGGGCCATTCTACATGCTCGAGGCAAGATGGTGAGGAGGAATCTCCGTCTTGGGGGCAAAGCCGGCATCCCGTCGCGGATCTGTGCATCCGGATGATGCTGACCAGAGTGGCCTGGGGGGAGCCTGGCCGAAAAGAGGCATGGGGGAGGAGAAATAGCATCCCCGCACGGATGCGGGGATGGGAGAGACGGGGAGAGTGTCGCCCTCAGTACATGGCCTCGCCGCCACTCAGCATCTCGTGCAGCTTGGCTTTCTGCTCGGGCGTCAGCACCCGGCTCACCTCGAAGAGGTAGTGGGCGCGATGGTAGCGGGCCTCGGCCTGTACGTCGCTGATGGTCTGCAACTGCTTTCTCGCCGCCACTTCATCCCATTTGCCGGACTTGATCATGTTGACGATGACGTCCTGGCCGATTGCGTCTAGCTTGATTGAGCTCAGCTCCCTGGTGGCCTGCTCGCGCAGCCCCTTGATCTGCTCCACCTGGGCGCTGGAGAGGTTCAGCTCCTGGGCCAGGGTGGTCTCGCTCTGCAGCTCGGCGGTGCCCTCGGTGGCAAAGGCATGGGTGGCGATACACATTGCGAGGGCTGTCATGGCGACGTTGAACGGATGCTTCATCCGGCTTTCTCCTTGGTCTGATGGGATGGAAACCGCATGCATGGCGGTGTTGGAACATGATAATGAGCAGCCATGTACTGGAGCTTAAGCGATGACAACATGCTGACGCAGTGGCCCCGGGGTCGGTTGCCCGAGGAGCGGGGCAACTGCATAATGAGCGCCATATTTCGCCTGGAAGAGGCCGGAAGAGGACGCGATGATGGGACTTGAAGCAGAGATCTCCCGCTTATCCCGGGAACTGGGCGAAGCACTGCTGGCCAGAGGCTGGCTGGCCGCCACGGCGGAATCCTGCACCGGCGGCGGGGTTGCCACTGCCATCACGGATACTGCCGGCAGCTCGGCCTGGTTCGATCGCGGTTTCGTGACCTACACCAACGAAGCCAAACAGCAGATGCTCGGCGTCAGCATCGATAGCCTGTTGCGCCACGGTGCCGTCAGCGAACCCGTGGTGCTGGAGATGACCCGGGGCTGCCTGGCTCGCTCCGATGCGGGTATCTGCGTGGCCATCAGCGGTATCGCCGGGCCTGGTGGTGGCAGCGAGGAGAAACCGGTCGGCACTGTCTGGTTTGCCTGGGCAGATCGTACCGGTCGTCACCACTCCCTGCTCGCCCGTTTCGATGGGGATCGCCATCAGGTGCGCCAGCAGGCGGTCAGACAGGCCTTGTCCGGACTCCTGGCACTGCTCAAATAAATTGGGCTTGATACTGTATGCATAAACAGTATACTTAGCCCAACTTCACTTCTTACTCACGATTCCCAGCGGAGATTGGCATGGATCAGAACAAACAGAAGGCACTGGCGGCTGCGCTGGGCCAGATCGAAAAGCAGTTTGGCAAAGGCTCCATCATGCGTCTGGGCGACAGCAAGACCATGGATATCGAAGCCATCTCCACCGGCTCTCTCTCTCTGGACGTGGCGCTGGGGATCGGTGGTCTGCCGTGCGGTCGTATCGTCGAGATCTACGGTCCGGAATCGTCCGGTAAAACTACGCTGACCCTGCAGGTGATCGCCGAAGCCCAGAAGAAGGGCAAGACCTGTGCCTTCGTCGATGCGGAGCACGCACTGGATCCTATCTATGCCGCCAAGCTGGGCGTCAACGTCGACGACCTGCTCATCTCCCAGCCGGATACCGGTGAACAGGCACTGGAGATTTGCGACATGCTGGTGCGCTCCAATGCCGTCGACGTCATCATCGTCGACTCCGTGGCGGCCTTGACCCCGAAAGCGGAAATCGAAGGGGAGATGGGTGACTCCCACGTCGGCCTGCAGGCTCGTCTGATGTCCCAGGCGCTGCGTAAATTGACCGCCAACATCAAGAACGCCAACTGCCTGTGCATCTTCATCAACCAGATCCGGATGAAGATCGGTGTCATGTTCGGCAGCCCGGAGACCACCACCGGTGGTAACGCTTTGAAGTTCTACGCTTCCGTGCGCCTGGACATCCGTCGTACCGGCGCCATCAAGGAGGGTGACGAAGTGGTCGGTAACGAGACCCGCGTCAAGGTAGTGAAGAACAAGGTGGCGCCACCCTTCAAGCAGGCTGAATTCCAGATCTTCTATGGTGCCGGCATCTCCAAGGAGGGCGAGCTGGTGGACCTGGGCGTCAAGCACAAGCTGATCGACAAGGCGGGTGCCTGGTACAGCTACAACGGCGAGAAGATCGGCCAGGGTAAAGCCAACGTGATGAAGCTCTTCTCCGAAAACAAGGCACTGGCTGCCGAGGTGGAAGTGAAGCTGCGCGAGCTGCTGCTCTCCGGCGCCGCGCCGGTGGAGGAGAAGGCCACGGCTGCCGAATACGCCGAGTTTGAAGCCGAAAACGAACAAGAGTTCGAATAAGGAATGAGGAAAGGCCGGGTTGATACCCGGCCTTGTTGTTTATGGTGGATGAATCAGTGAACGAGCCGGGCGAGCCCGTCGAATTGACCTTTGAAGAGCAGGTCGCCGCCGCCCGCGCCTTTGCCATGCGCAGTCTTGCCCGCCGCGAAAGTGCTGAATCCGAGCTGGCCAGACGCCTGCGTCAGAAGGGATTCGAGGAGGAGGTGGTCGCCGTTGTACTCGACCATTGCCGTGGCTATGGCTGGGTCAATGACGATCGTTACGGTGCCATGGCGGTGCGGGCCGGTGCGGCCAAAGGCCATGGTCCGCTCAGGATCCGCTTCGACCTGCGTCGCAAGGGGCTGGATGACACCCAGATCGAGGCGGCCCTGGATCAACCCGAGCTCGACTGGTTCGAACTGGCGCTTGCGTTGTTGTCGCGTCGGGCAAAGGCGACCGACTTTGCCGACTTCAAACTGCGCCTGAAGTGGCTCAAATATCTGATGGGGCGTGGTTTTACCCAGGAGCAAGCCCGTTACGCCCTCTCAGCCATGCAAGGTGAGCAATAGTGGCGCGCCGAGGTTGGACCTATGGGCAGGATTTCCCTTGGTGTGCGGTGCGGCTGGTGGGGAATATCAGCCCTTCGCCGGGTCTGTCGATGGTGGCCCTGTGGTCGAGCGAGGCATCCCGAAGCCCCCCTGTTGCGACGTGCTTGCGGGTGCTGCTGCCAAACGCTGGCCCCTTGGGGGCTATTTCACCCGCCAATGGTCCCCACGTTTTACTTTACCCTGCAGAAAACTTACATTAATGCGGTTAAAAGTCCGTATTCGAATCAAGCAGGATTTTCCATGTACATGTCCACGTCAGAGATTCGCGCTGCGTTTCTCGAGTATTTCCGCACCCAGGGACACCAGGTTGTCTCTTCCAGCTCGCTGGTACCGCACAACGATCCGACCCTGCTGTTCACCAACGCAGGGATGAACCAGTTCAAGGACGTGTTCCTTGGCGCCGACAAGCGTGCCTATCACCGTGCCACCACGGCCCAGCGTTGCGTGCGGGCTGGCGGCAAGCACAATGACCTGGAAAACGTCGGCTATACCGCCCGTCACCATACCTTCTTCGAGATGCTGGGCAACTTCAGCTTCGGTGACTACTTCAAACAGGACGCCATCCGGTTTGCATGGGAATTCCTGACCGGTACCCTCAAGCTGCCCAAAGAGCGCCTGCTGGTGACCGTCTACGCGACTGATGACGAAGCCTTCGACATCTGGGAAAAAGAGGTCGGCGTGCCGGCCGATCGCATCGTGCGCATCGGTGACAACAAGGGTGCTCCTTATGCATCCGACAACTTCTGGGCCATGGGCGATACCGGCCCATGCGGTCCCTGCACCGAGATCTTCTACGACCACGGCGATCACATCTGGGGTGGCCCTCCCGGTTCACCGGAAGAGGATGGCGACCGCTTCATCGAGATCTGGAACGTGGTCTTCATGCAGTTCAACCGTCAGGCTGACGGCACCATGGAGCCGCTGCCCCGTCCGTCCGTGGATACCGGCATGGGTCTGGAGCGTATCTCCGCCATCATGCAGGGGGTGCACTCCAACTATGAGATCGACATCTTCCAGGCGTTGATCAAGAAGGCGGCCGAGATTGTCGGCACCACGGATCTGAGCAACCAGTCCCTGCGCGTCATCGCGGACCACATCCGTTCCTGCGCCTTCCTGGTGGCTGACGGTGTCATGCCCTCCAATGAAGGTCGCGGCTACGTGCTGCGCCGCATCATCCGCCGCGCCGTGCGTCACGGCCGCAAGCTGGGTGCTACCGACGTCTTCTTCTACAAGCTGGCTGCCGAGCTGGCCGTGCAGATGAAGGATGTGGCGGCGGAACTGATCGCCCAGCTGCCGCTGGTCGAGCGAGTGTTGCGCATCGAGGAGGAGCAGTTCGTCCGCACGCTGGACAGAGGTCTGCTGCTGCTGGAAGACGCCCTGGCCAACCTCGGTGATGCCAAGGTGATCCCGGGTGAAGTGGTGTTCAAGCTCTATGACACTTACGGCTTCCCGGCCGACCTGACCGCCGATGTGGTGCGCGAGCGCGAGATCGGCATCGACGAAGAGGGCTTCAAGGCCGAGATGGAGAAGCAGCGCGCCCGCGCGAAAGAGGCTTCCAGTTTCGGCGTGAACTACAACGACGTGCTGAAGCTCGATTTCGAGACCCCCTTTACCGGTTACAAACAGCTGAGCCAGAACACTCAGGTGGTCGGTATCTACAAGGATGGTGTCGAGGTCAATGGCCTCATCGCCGGTGAAGAGGCCGTGATCGTGCTGGCGGAGACCCCCTTCTATGCGGAGTCCGGCGGTCAGGTGGGTGACAGCGGCATCCTCAAGGTGGATGACGGCATCTTCGCCGTCACCGACACCCAGAAAGCGGGCAAGGCGATCATCCACAAGGGCTATCTGGAACTGGGTACCCTGGAGAAGGGAGCCGAGGTCGAGGCCGTGGTCGATGGCGACCGTCGTCAGGCCATCGCCCTTAACCACTCCGTGACTCACCTGCTGCACGCGGCCTTGCGCCAGGCGCTGGGTGAGCACGTGACCCAGAAAGGATCCCTGGTGGGCGCCGAGCGCATGCGCTTCGACTTCTCCCACTTCGAAGGGCTGACCATGGCGACCATTCGCCGGATCGAGGAGCTCGTCAACGCCCAGATCCGTGCCAACCACGAGGTGGCCACCCAGCTGATGGGGCTGGAAGAGGCCAAGTCAGCCGGTGCCATGGCGCTGTTTGGCGAGAAATATGAAGACGATGTGCGTGTGGTACGCATGGGCGACTACTCCACCGAGCTGTGCGGCGGTACTCACGCCAAGCGCACCGGTGACATCGGCTTCTTCAAGATCATTGCCGAGAGCGGCATCGCGGCTGGCGTGCGTCGTATCGAAGCGGTCACCGGCAAGAGCGCCATCGATCTGATGCACCAGCTGGGTGAACAGATCGAAGAGGCCGCCGCGCTGGTGAAGGGCGATCAGTTTTCCATCGCCGACAAGGTGCGCCAGGTACTGGACAAGGCCAAGATGATGGAGCGCGAGCTGGAACAGCTCAAAGCCAAGCTGGCGGCGCAGGCGGGTAACGATCTGCTGA
The DNA here is from genome assembly GCF_027707645.1 of Aeromonas sp. QDB30. NCBI lineage: Bacteria > Pseudomonadati > Pseudomonadota > Gammaproteobacteria > Aeromonadales > Aeromonadaceae > Aeromonas > Aeromonas sp. QDB30. Next base: position 28,073 of record NZ_JAPCIY010000022.1, read on the forward strand.
GTCAGGTCATCGACATCAATGGCCAGAAGGTGCTGGTTGCCGCCCTGGAAGGGGTCGACCCCAAATCCCTGCGCGGCATGCTGGACGAGCTGAAGAACCAGATGAAATCCGGTGTCGTGCTGCTGGCAACCAGCAGTGATGGCAAGGTCAACCTGATCGCGGGCGTGACCAATGACCTGACCGGCAAGGTCAAAGCTGGTGAACTGGTCAATCTGGTGGCCCAGCAGGTGGGTGGCAAGGGCGGTGGTCGTCCCGACATGGCACAGGCGGGTGGTACCCAGCCTGAGGCGGTGCCGGCGGCGCTGCAATCCGTTCACTCCTGGCTGGAAGAGCGCCTGTAAGCGGGCGAGGTGATCTGTGGCACTCTATGTACAGAAGTACGGTGGCACCTCGGTCGGCACGCTGGAGCGGATCGAGGCAGTTGCTGAGCGGGTTCAACTGACCCGTGCCCAGGGACATGACGTGGTGGTGGTGGTCTCCGCCATGTCGGGCGAAACCAACCGGTTGCTGGGCATGGCCCAGCAGCTGGACCAGGATGCCAACCGGCGCGAGATGGATGTGCTGATCTCCACCGGTGAGCAGGTCACCATTGCACTGCTGGCGATTGCGCTCAACAAGCGCGGTTGCCCCGCAGTCTCGATGACCGGTGATCAGGTCCGCATCCACACCGATTCCGCCTATGGCAAGGCGCGCATCACCCGTATCGACACCGATCAGGTGGAAGCCGCACTCGGTGCCGGCAAGGTGGTAGTGATTGCCGGTTTCCAGGGGCGCGATGAGCACAATGCCATCACGACCTTGGGCCGAGGGGGTTCGGATACCACCGCGGTGGCCGTGGCTGCGGCCATCAAGGCCGACGAGTGCCAGATCTTTACCGATGTGGACGGGGTGTATACCACGGATCCGCGCATCGAGCCCAAGGCGCGCCGCCTCGATACCATCACCTTCGAGGAGATGCTCGAGATGGCGAGTCTCGGTGCCAAGGTGTTGCAGATCCGTTCGGTCGAGTTCGCGGGCAAGTACCGCGTGCCGCTAAGGGTGCTGTCGAGTTTCGTCGACGGAGAGGGAACCTTAATCACATATGGAGGTGAGAGGATGGAAGCACCCCTGGTATCCGGCATTGCGTTCAATCGCAACGAGGCCAGCCTGACCATTCTGGGTGTGCCGGACAGGCCGACCGTGGCCGCGCAGATCCTGAATCCGATCAGCGACGCCAACATAGATGTCGACATGATAGTGCAGAACACCATGGGGGATGGTACTGCCGACTTCACCTTCACGGTGAATCGCGATGATTATCGCCGGGCCCGCGCCTTGCTGGAGGAGACCGCCAGCGAGCTGGGGGCCGCCTGCGTGCAGGGCAACGGAGAGATCGCCAAGGTCTCCATCGTCGGGGTCGGCATGTGGAATCATCCTGGTGTAGCGCGCACCATGTTCAAGGTATTGGGTGAGGAAGGGATCAACATGCAGCTGATCTCCACCTCTGAAATCAAGATATCCGTGGTGATTGACGAGAAGTACCTGGAGCTGGCCGTGCGTTCGTTGCACTCGGCGTTCGGGTTGGATCAAGAGCCTCATGAGCAGCCCTTGGGAAACAATCCCTGATTGATTTAGTTTCAACCATTTACCATATCGGTATCTTTGTAAGATAATGGCGCATATCGATATAAATACAAAACAGGATACAGGAGCAAGCGAATGCTTATTTTGACTCGTCGTGTAGGGGAAACCCTGATGATTGGTGACGAAGTAACCGTTACCGTACTGGGCGTAAAAGGGAACCAGGTTCGTATCGGTGTGAATGCACCGAAAGAGGTTTCCGTACACCGCGAAGAGATCTACATGCGGATACAGGCCGAGAAAGTCCCGGGCCAACCGAATTTCTAAGCCATTTCATGGCTGCCTGAAGGCGACATCCCGGATGTCGCCTTTTGTTTTTTTGGGGCCTGCAAATCGGCCTGCAGAGCGCGTAACTACTGGGTAAGTGTCGATATTGCTTGAATATTCCACTCTTTGGCCAAATGCTGAGCGAACGCTCTGTTTTCTCCAAAAAAGTGTTTGACTAAAAATCCCTGTGAAGTATTATCAGCCCCGCAAACGGAGAGGTGGCCGAGAGGCTGAAGGCGCTCCCCTGCTAAGGGAGTATGCGGCTTATACCCGCATCGGGGGTTCGAATCCCCCCTTCTCCGCCATTTTGCGCCCGTAGCTCAGCTGGATAGAGTACCTGGCTACGAACCAGGTGGTCAGAGGTTCGAATCCTCTCGGGCGCACCATATTTGACTCTTGAAGTCATGTGTTGACCATCAGAAAGTCGACACTAAAGAAGGCTTACTGTTGAGTAAGCTTTTTTTATCGTTTGAAAACAGGGCGCCCGTAGCTCAGCTGGATAGAGTACCTGGCTACGAACCAGGTGGTCAGAGGTTCGAATCCTCTCGGGCGCACCATAACAATGATTTATGAGCCGCCCGTAGCTCAGCTGGATAGAGTACCTGGCTACGAACCAGGTGGTCAGAGGTTCGAATCCTCTCGGGCGCACCATACAGACAGCCTCGACGTCAGTCGGGGCTGTTTTTTTATGGGTGATATCCTCCTCCCCATCATGGGGTTGCCTCTCTCGTGTCCTTCTCCCTGACGCTCCCACGGGGGACGGTTCCCCCTTGCTGCACGTGCCCTCGGGTCACCACTCTCCACGTGTCTTGCCTGGCAGGCTGCTGACGCATCCCGTGGCCGTGCCTGTGGCTACCTGGGGGCACGAACCATGCGCATCTATGCTGTGCGGGGCTGGCGCCCTCTGGCGGCCTGCTGAGGCGTTTGGCTGGCAATAAAAAAGGATGCCGCGGCATCCTTTCATGTCTTCGTGGAGAGAATCAGCTTTTCAGCCACTTGCGGATGCGGTTGGCATCCCCGACAGGGGTGCGTTTGCCCACCGAGTTGAGCAGTACGATGGCGAGCTCCTGACGATCCGGTTTGGCACGCATCAGCAGGCAGCGGCCCGCCTCGTCGGTATAGCCTGTCTTGGAGAGGCGTACATCCCAGTCCGGGTTCTTCACCAGGGGGTTGGTATTGTTGAACATCAGGCTGTAGGCCGGCTTGTGAAAACGCATCTCCCTGCTGGTGTCCTGGGTGAATTCACGGATCAGCGGCTGTCGATAGGCCGCAGAGAGGAGCTTGGCCAGATCCTGGGCGGTGGAGACGTTGCGGGTGGAGAGACCGGTGGAGTCATAGTAGCGGGTGTTGCGCATGCCGAGCTGTCTGGCCTTGTTGTTCATGGCGCGGATGAAGGCTTGGCGACCCCCCGGGTAGTGGCGGGCAAGCGCCGAGGCCATGCGGTTCTCGGAGGACATCAGCGCCAGATGCAGGGCGTCGCGGCGGCTGACCTGGGTGCCCATGCGCACCCGTGAATAGGTGTGCTTGATGTTGTCCCTGTCGTTCTGATCGATGGTCAGGGTCTGATTGAGGTTCTGGCGGGCATCCAGCACCACCAGCGCCGTCATCAGCTTGGTGAGGGAGGCGATGGGGCGCACCCGGGTGGGGTTTTTCTGATACAGGGTCTTGCCGGTGTTGACGTCCATCACCAGGGCACTGCCCGATTTGAGCTGCAGCTTGGCCGGGTTGGGGGTCGCCAGGGCTGTCTGCGAACCCAGCAGTCCCATCAATCCACCTACCAGCGCGATTGCGCGAATCCAACACCCCATACAACCAACTCCATCCACAGCGAAAAAAGGCGCTAGATTCACTCATTTTTGCCCCTGCTTTACAAGAGCGAGCTGGGGGAATTCGCCACTATTTTCCATAAAAAAGGGCCGCCTGTGGGCGACCCTGTGGTTTGTCTCACTCTCTGGAGACGCCGGGCTTGCGTCTGCTCCACCAGCGCCAGACCAGAGCGATGAGGCCGCCCACCAGCAGCACGACCGGCAGGTAGAGAATGACGCTGAGAAACTGGGACTCATACTGCGCGGCCAGCTTGGTGTGGCTCAGGTAGTAACCCAGCCCGACCAGGGGGCAGATCCACATGATGGAGCTGATCAGGTTGACCACCAGGAAGCGCCCCTGGGGGATCTCGTTGGCGCCGACGATATAGGGGTAGGCGGTACGCACGAAGGCGATGTAGCGGGCGGTGATCAGGGTGATGATGCCGTACTTGTTGAGCAGGTAGTGCACCTTTTCCTTGTGCTTGTCATCGAGATGGGACATCAGCCTGTGATACATCCGGGTGTGGCCGAGGAAACGCCCCTGCATGTAGCCAAGCCAGGTACCGACGAAGGTCGCCATGATCAGCAGCGGGACCACCGCCATCGGCAACACCCCCTGATAGATCAGCACGCCGGTCAGGATCAGCAGGGTATCCCCTGGCAGGAAGGCGGTGGGGATAAAGCCATTCTCGAGCACCAGGAAGGTCAGCAGGACGACATAGACCATGAAGACCATCTTGGGATCAGAGAGTGTCGCCAGATCCTGATGCATAAAGGCGTGAGCCAGGTGGTAAAACTGCTCCATACATGCAAACTCCGCAGGTTAGCTGGGTTGGTCGGTCAAGGGCATGGCAAGTACCTTGTCGATGCGCAGGCCGTCCATATCCACGATTTCCAGTTGCCACTGTTCCAGGGTGACCAGGTCTCCGGTCTGGGGAAGGCGGCCAAGGAGCAGCATGATAAGCCCTCCAAGGGTGTGATAGTGATGTTTTTCTTCTTCCGGCAGACGAACCAGCTCCAGACAGTCCTTCAATTCTGGCAGCGGAATGAGGCCGTCGAGCAGCCAGCTGCCGTCGGCGCGCTGGAAGGCCCAGTTGTCCTCCCCATCTTCCTGCTGGAAGTCGCCGGCCAGGGTTTCCAGCAGATCCTGCTGGGTGACCAGCCCCTGCAGCTCGCCATATTCGTCCACCACCAGCACCATGTGCTCGGAGTGGGTACGGAAGTGGTTGAGCAGCTCCAGGCCGTTGAGGGTCTCCGGCAGCAGGCTGCCGTCCTGGGTCAGCGCCGCCAGATCGATGGGCTCTCCCTTGATGTAGGCGTGCAGCACCTTGCTGACGTTGAGGATGCCGACGAGATCCGACAAGCTGCCGTCACAGACAGGGAAGAAGCTGTGGCGATACTCCACCAGACGTTGGAGGTTCACTTCCAGCGGCAGTGACAGGTCCAGATAGCGGATGTCGCTGCGCGGCACCATCAGGGAGGCCAGGCTGCGTTCGTCGAGGCGGAACACGTTGCGCAACATAGTGTGCTCATGGTCCTCGATCACCCCCGCTTCGGAGCCCTCCACCAGCATGGCGTGGATCTCCTCCTGAGTGACGTTGTTGCTGCTGCGCTGATCGACCCGCAGCAGCCGCAGGCTGGCGTTGGTGGAGGCGGAGAGCAACCAGACGAAGGGACGGGTCAGGGTCGCCAGCCAGAGCATGGGGCGGGCTACCAGACAGGCGATGCGCTCGGCGCTGAGCTGTCCGAGGCGTTTGGGCACGAGCTCCCCTACCACGATGGAGAGATAGGTGACCAGCACGACCACGATGACGGTGGCGAGCAGGCTGCTGCTCTTGGGGGAGAGCCCCCACTCCTGCAGCCAGAGAGCGAAGGGCTGGGCCAGCAGGGACTCGCCATAGATACCGTTGAGCAGACCGATGCTGGTGATGCCGATCTGCACGGCGGAGAGGAAATGGGTCGGATCTTCCCCGAGCTTGAGGGCGATGGCGGCGGAGCGGCTCCCTTCGCTCGCCATTTTGGCGAGGCGTGCCTTGCGTGCCGTCACGATGGCGATTTCCGACATGGCGAAGACGCCATTGAGCAAAATCAATCCAAACAGGATCAATATTTCCATACTGCAGCAGCACTCCCGATAGAAAAGACCGCTGGCAGTGTAATGAATTTGCGGGCTCTGCGCTTGTGAAAGGAGGTGATTTGGCTCGTGAATTTTTGAATATCGCCCCGGCGGGAGGGATAAAACCGCGGGGCAGGAGAGGGAGAACTGAACCCCTGACATGAAAAAGCCCCCGATAAACGGGGGCTTGTCATGTTGCGCTGTGGCTTAGAGCGCGGCGATCTCGGCCTGTTGGGCTTCCAGCTTGGTCAGCTGGAGACGGTAATCTTCCAGCTTCTCGCGCTCCTTGGTGATGACCGCTTCCGGCGCCTTGGCGACGAAGGCTTCGTTGCCGAGCTTGCCTTCGATGCGGCCGCACTCGCCCACCAGACGGGCCACCTCTTTGGCCAGACGGGCCAGCTCGGCTTCCTTGTCGATGAGACCGGCCATCGGGATCATCAGCTCGGTGGCACCGATCAGCTTCTTCACCGACAGGGGGGCGGTTTCACCTTCGCCAAGCACGCGGATGGACTCCAGACGGGCCAGCGACTTGAGGAAGGCCTCGTTGTCAGCGGCGCGCCGGGCATCCTTGGCATCGCACTGGAGCAGCACGTTGAGGGGCACGCTCGGTGCCACGTTCATCTCGGCGCGGATGTTGCGAATGCTGACGATGAACTCCTTCACCCACTCCTGATCCGCCATCGCGGCGTCGTCCACCTTGGCGGCGTCGAATTCCGGGAAGGCCTGAATCATGATGGTGTCGGCGTGTATGCCAGCCAGCGGGGCCACCGATTTCCAGATGGTCTCGGTGATGAACGGGATGATCGGGTGCGCCAGACGCAGCAGGGTTTCCAGCACGGTCACGAGGGTGTGGCGGGCAGCGCGCTGCTCGGCCTCGGAGCCCTTGGTCAGCACCGGCTTGGTCAGCTCCAGATACCAGTCACAGAACTGGTTCCAGATAAATTCGTACAGCACGCCCGCGGCGATATCGAAGCGATAGGTATCGAGGGCGGTGCGGAAGTCACGGATGGCCACTTGCAGCTGGGACTGGATCCAGCGATCCGCCAGGCTGAACTGCATCTCGCCACCATTCCCTTGCGAAGAGAAGCCACAATCCTGATCTTCGGTGTTCATCAGCACATAGCGGGAGGCGTTCCACAGCTTGTTGCAGAAGTTGTTGTAGCCATCCAGGCGCTTCATGTCCCAGTTGATGTCACGACCGGTGGAGGCCAGCGCCGCCAGGGTGAAGCGCAGGGCGTCGGTGCCGTGGGCATTGATCCCTTCCGGGAACTGCTTGGCGGTGCGCTTGGCGATCTTCTCGGCCATCTGCGGCTGCATCATGTTGCCGGTGCGCTTCTCCAGCAGGTCTTCCAGGGAGATGCCGTCGATCATGTCGAGGGGGTCCAGCACGTTGCCCTTGGACTTGGACATCTTCTGGCCTTCTTCGTCACGGATGAGGCCGGTGATGTAGACGGTCTTGAACGGGACTTGCGGCTGGCCGTTCTCGTCCTTGATGAAGTGCATGGTCATCATGATCATCCGGGCAATCCAGAAGAAGATGATGTCGAAGCCGCTCATCAACACGTCGGTCGGGTGGAAGGTCTTGAGTGCCTCGGTGTTGTTCGGCCAGCCCAGAGTGGAGAAGGTCCACAGGGCGGAGCTGAACCAGGTGTCGAGCACGTCTTCGTCCTGACGCAGCACGGTCACGGACGGGATGCTGTGCTTGGCGCGCACTTCCTCTTCGTTGCGGCCCACGTAGACGTTGCCGGCATCGTCATACCAGGCCGGGATGCGGTGACCCCACCACAGCTGACGGGAGACGCACCAGTCCTGAATGTCGCGCATCCAGGAGAAGTACATGTTTTCGTACTGCTTTGGCACGAACTGGATGCGGCCATCTTCCACCGCCTCAATGGCGGTCTTGGCCATGGGGGCCACGCGCACGTACCACTGGTCGGTCAGCATCGGCTCGATGGGCACGCCGCCGCGATCGCCGTACGGCTGTTGCAGCACATGATCCTTGATCTCGGCCAGGAGGCCCAGCTCGTCCAGCTTGGCGACGATGGCCTTGCGGGCGGCGAAGCGCTCCATCCCGGCGAACTCGGTCGGCAGGGCGGCGTCATAGGCGGTGCTCGGGTTGCCATTGGTATCGACCACTTCTGCCTCGGCACGCACGTGGGCGTCCAGGGTGAAGATGTTGATCATCGGCAGGTTGTGGCGCTTGCCCACTTCGTTGTCGTTGAAGTCGTGGGCCGGGGTGATCTTCACGCAGCCGGTGCCCTTCTCCATGTCGGCATGTTCGTCGGCAACGATGGGGATGAGACGGTTCACCAGCGGCAGCAGGATGTGCTGGCCGATCAGCGCCTTGTAGCGGGGGTCTTCCGGGTTCACGGCCACGGCGGTATCGCCCAGCATGGTTTCCGGACGGGTGGTGGCGACGATCAGATAATCCTTGCCTTCGGCGGTCTTGGCGCCGTTGGCCAGCGGGTAGCGAAGGTGCCACATGTGGCCCTTGATCTCGCGGTTTTCCACTTCCAGGTCGGAGATGGCGGTGTTGAGCTTGGGATCCCAGTTCACCAGACGCTTGCCGCGGTACATCAGGCCGTCTTCGTACAGGCGCACGAACACTTCCTGGACGGCGGCGGAGAGGCCCTCATCCATGGTGAAGCGCTCGCGCTCCCAGTCCACGGAGTCACCCAGACGGCGCATCTGACGGGTGATGGTGCCGCCGGACTCTTCCTTCCACTGCCAGATCTTGTCGATGAAGGCTTCCCGGCCGTAATCGTGGCGGGTCTTGCCCTCTTCGGCGGCGATCTTGCGCTCAACCACCATCTGGGTGGCGATACCGGCGTGGTCGGTACCCGCCTGCCACAGGGTGTTCTTGCCCTGCATGCGGTTGTAGCGGATCAGGGTGTCCATCAGGGTCTGCTGGAAGGCGTGACCCATGTGCAGGCTGCCGGTGACGTTCGGCGGCGGGATCATGATGCAGAAGGAGTCTTTGCTGGTGTCGCCGTGGGGCTTGAAGTAACCCTGGGCTTCCCAGTGCTGATAGAGCGCCTGTTCGATGGCGTTGTGATTAAAAGTCTTTTCCATGGTCTCGCCGTATTCTGGATGGATGGAGTCTGGTGTTGATTCGTCGTGGATCGAGGGTGGCACAGTCAGGGCTGCGCCGGATCCGGTGCGGCAAGGACGGGCTGATCCCTCATCTCGAGGGTATGGCCCGCCTGGCGATAGTGCTTGTAGCGCTCGCGGGCTTGCTGCTTTTGCGTTTCGTCAGTGGGGACAAAATCTACCACTTGAGCGAAGTGTCCTGCAAACAAAGGTGTCTGCCGGGCCAGGTTGATGAGGCAGGCATAGCGCCGCCGTGGCGGCTGATGGCCTATCTCCACCGGAGCCTGACCGCTCTCCCCCTGCAACTGGTGCGGTACGAAGCGATCGGGCGGCAACTGCCACAACAGCTCGTCCAGACGAAGGGACTGGGCCTCGTCCTCGCACAGCAGATAGAGATGGCCTGCGCTCCAGCCATCGGCCGCAAGCTGGCAGGCGAGGCGCTCGACGGCGGAGGCATCCGCATCATCGGGCTGGCTCATCAGGTAAAAGGTCACTTGGCTCATCAGGTCGGTCCCGTTTGGCTGTGACGGACAGCGATTGGCCGTCTTCGGGAGCCGCGTCTGGCACGGACTTCCCGGATTCTCTCAATGAAACAAGGAAGAGGCAGGCCTCTTCCTTGTGATACAGGGTAACGCCTTCTCGCATCGCTCTTCGAGTCGATGGGGAAGGGGATCACTCCTTGTCTTCGACGTCCGCCACGCCGGCCCGGTTGAGCAGGAACTGGGTCAGCAGGGGCACAGGACGGCCGGTGGAGCCCTTCTCCTTGCCGCTCTTCCAGGCGGTCCCTGCGATATCCAGGTGGGCCCAGTTGTACTTCTTGGTGAAGCGCGACAGGAAGGCGGCGGCGGTGATGGTACCGGCCGGACGGCCACCGATGTTGGCCATGTCGGCGAACGGGCTTTCCAGCTGCTCCTGATACTCGTCGAACAGGGGCAGGCGCCAAGCGCGATCGCCGGCCTGTTCGGAGGCGTTGAGCAACTCGTGGGCCAGGGGGTTGTGGTTCGCCAAGAGGCCAGAGGTATGGTGGCCCAGGGCGATGATGCAGGCACCGGTCAGGGTCGCCACATCGATCACGGTCTCGGGATCGTAGCGGTCCACATAGGTCAGGGCATCGCACAACACCAGGCGGCCTTCGGCGTCGGTGTTGAGCACCTCGACGGTCTGGCCGGACATGGTAGTGAGGATGTCACCGGGGCGGTAGGCGTTGCCCCCCGGCATGTTCTCGCAGCCCGCCAGCACGCCGATGACGTTGATGGGCAACTGCAACTGGGCCAGGGCGTGCATGGTGCCGAGCACGGAGGCGGCGCCACCCATGTCGTACTTCATCTCGTCCATGCCGTCTGCCGGCTTGATGGAGATGCCGCCGGAGTCGAAGGTCAGCCCCTTGCCCACCAGCACGATGGGCTTGGCGTCGGCGTTGCCCTTGTACTCGATGATGGCCATCATGGCTTCGTTCTCGGAGCCGCGGGCCACTGCCAGGTAGGAGTTCATGCCGAGCTCGGCCATCTCCTGCTCCCCCACCACCCTGGTGGTGATGTTGTCATAGGCATCCGCCAGACGGCGGGCCTGGGAGGCGAGGTAGGCGGGGTTGCAGACGTTGGGCGGCATGTTCGCCACGTCGCGGCAGATGCGCACCCCTTTCGCCACGGCCAGGCCGTGATTGATGGCGCGCTCGCCTATGGTCAGTTCCCGACGCGTCGGCACGTTGAAGACCAGCTTGCGCAGCGGACGGCGCGGTTCGGCCTTGTTGGTCTTGAACTGATCGAAGCTGTAGAGGCCCGCCTTGGTGGTTTCCACCGCCTGACGCACCTTCCAGTAGGTATCCCGACCCTTGACGTGCAGCTCGGTCAGGAAGCAGACCGCTTCCATGGAGCCGGTTTCGTTCAGGGTGGTGATGGTCTTGTTGATGATCTGCTTGTACTGGCGCTCGTCGAGTTCGCGCTCCTTGCCGCACCCGACCAGCAGTACGCGCTCGCTGAGCACGCCCGGTACTTGATGCAGCAGCAGCATCTGGCCCGGTTTCCCTTCCAGGTCGCCACGGCGCAGCAGCGAGCTGAGGTAGCCGTCGCTGATCTTGTCCAGCTGTTCGGCAACCGGAGAGAGGCGGCGGGGCTCAAAAACGCCGACCACGACGCAGGCACTGCGTTGCTTCTCAGGACTGCCACTCTTTACACTGAACTCCATGGAATCTCCTACATCCTAAAGACAAAAGGCACCATTTATTGAATAATGCGGTGCTTGTTGGGGTATCAGAGGCGGAGCGAACAGTCACAGGCTCCGCAGTTCAAACTGGTAAAAATCCAATATAGGGCCCTATTTTTCAGGCATTCGACTAAAAACACAAGTTTACTTGGGAATGACTGTGATCGTTTTCCGATATTTGTTCAGGGAGACCCTGAAAACCCAGCTGGCGGTGCTGTTCGTGCTGCTGCTTATCTTCGTCAGCCAGCAATTTATCCAGATCATTGGCGATGCCGCCGATGGTGAGGTGCCGACGCGCCTGGTATCCACCCTCCTGCTGCTCAACCTGCCGAATATGGCGTTGTTGATGCTGCCTATCAGTCTGTTTTTAGCCATTCTGTTTGCTCACGGCCGTTTGTACGCGGAAAGCGAGATGACGGTGATGCACGCGGTGGGTTTCAGTCACCGTTTCATCATGGGCAGTGCCCTGGTGCTGGCCTTGCTGACCGCCGCCGTCGCGGCGTTCAACACCGGCTGGGTCGCCCCCCAGGCCAAGGAGCGGGAGTACCAGGTGATCGACGAGTTCAAGGCCGATCCCGGTATCTCTTTCCTGCAGGCCGGCCGCTTCATGGAGCTCGACAAGGGGCGCCTGGTGGCCTACATCCAGGATCTGAACGACAAGGGGTCGGAGTTGCAGAAAATCTTCGTGCTGCAACGGGCCGAGGGGGGCTCACCCCCGTCAGTGGTGGTGGCCAACGAGGGGCAGGTGACCGCCGACAGCAACGGCTTGCAGTGGCTGACCCTGAAGGATGGCTCGCGCTACGAGGGGCATTTCACCGGCAAGCAGTTCCAGGTCTCGGAGTTTCGTGAATACAGCCTGGTGATCCGCCAGCAGGAGATGGAGCGATCCAACCGCAAGGCGGCGGCCAAGCCGACCCTGGCATTGCTCGGTACCCAGGACAACCAGCTGATGGCCGAATTGCAGTGGCGCCTGTCGCTGCCCCTCTCCATCCTGGTGCTCACCTTCCTGGTGGTGCCGATGGCGCGGGTCAATCCCCGTCAGGGGCGTTACGCCAAGCTGCTGCCGGCCATCCTGCTCTATCTCTCCTATTTCCTGCTGCTCAGCGCCGCCCGGTCGGCCATCGACAGCGGGCGTCTGCCCCACTGGCCCGGGATGTTCCTGGTGCCCCTGGTCTATCTGCTGCTGATAGGGTTGCCTCTCAACCTGCAGGGCACCAGCTGGTGGAACGGGGTCAAAGGGCAATTGTTCAAGAGAAAGTCAGCATGATGCTGCAACCTGGGAGTCTCTGCTGATGTTCGGCATTCTCGATAGATACATAGGCAGGGTCATCTTCATGTCGATCCTGCTGTGCGAGCTGACCCTGGTCGGGCTCGCCGCGCTCATCAAGTACGTGGAGCAGTTGAAGGCGGTCGGGGAAGGCAACTACGACATGCTCAACGCCCTCTACTACGTGCTGCTCTCCATGCCCAAGGAGGCGGTGCTCTTCTTCCCCCTGGCTGCCCTGCTCGGTGGCCTCATCGGTCTGGGCCAGCTCGCGACCAGCTCCGAGCTGGTGGTGATGCAGGCGGCGGGACGCTCCAAGATCAGCATCGTCATGGCGGCGCTCAAGACCGCCATTCCCCTGATGCTGCTGGTGGGGCTGATGGGAGAGTACGTCGCACCGGCCGCCAAGCGGATGGCGGATGACATCAAGGCGGGGGCCATGTCGGAAGGGCGGCTCACGGTCTCGGCCTACGGGGTCTGGGCACGGGATGGCAACAACTTCGTCAACATCAACGGGGTGCGCAACGATGGCGCCCTGACCGGCATCACCCTCTACCGCTTCACTCCGTCCCGCAACCTGATCGACGTGGTGCAGGCGAAGGAGGGGGTGTTCGAGGATCACCACTGGCTGCTGAAACAGGTGCACATCACCCGGTTTGACGATCCCACCCGGATCCAGGACGAAGAGCATGCCCAGATGGCCTGGCAATCCGAGCTGACCCCCAAGCAGCTCGGGGTGGTCAGCATCGATCCCGAGAACCTGCCCATCTCGGGGCTGCGGGACTACATCGGTTATCTGGATGCTAACAAGCAGGATGCCGGACGCTACAAGCTGGAGATGTGGCGTAAGCTGCTCTCACCGCTCTCAGTGGTGGCCATGATACTGCTCGCCTCCTCCTTCATCTTCGGTCCGCTGCGCTCGGTGAGCATGGGGGCGCGGATGCTGATGGGGATCATGACCGGCTTCGCGGTCTATGTGAGCGACAGGGTGTTCGGCCCGGTCAGCCTGGTCTATGCGGTCCCGCCCATCCTCGCGGCTATCGCACCCAGCCTGCTGTTTGGCGGCATCTCCTTCTATATCCTGAGCCGCAAGCAGTAGCGGCCTGAAGGACGGCGGGCTGCTGACAAAAGGCGGACATTGCTTTCGATGCACCGCTTCCGTCAAGGTTCTGGGCTGCAAGCCGTCAGTTCTGGTCAGCAAAAAGGGCACCTCTGGGTGCCCTTTTTCGTTGCCGCCTTGGGATCAGCGATTGAGCTGCTCCAGGTTTTCCGTCTTGCCAAGCACCACCACCTCGCACTCGGCCCAGATGTCCTGGAAGGCGCGGGGGCGGGCGCGATTGAACACACACAGCAGGTTGCCCAGGCCAAAGGCCGAGGTGGCGAGCCGGATCAGGGCCTGGGTGACGCGAATGTTGCTGCCGTCCAGGTTCTGGATGCGCAGGCGCCAGGCCCGCATGCCGATGGTCTGGCCGGCGCGGACCCAGAACCAGGTGTAGAAACCGCAGATGACGAAGGCCAGCCAGGCGCTATAGAGGGGGCTGGTGAGCAGCCAGGCGGCATCCTTGCCCTCGGGAACGTGCGCCATGCCGGTGGCCAGCAGCAGATGGGCCACCCCCATGCCGATGAAGCCAGCGATGATCAGCAGGGCAATCACCACCAGATAGTCATAGAGCAGGGCGCCGAGACGGCGCAGCAGACCGGCGGACGGATGCCGGGGAGCAGGCTGGAGAGGGGAGGGGGTCTTGCGCTTGGCCATGATGATTATTCCATTAATATGATGCGGGCATTCTATGTAACTGGCCTGGCATCGGCAAGGCGTTGAATAAATGAGCAAACAACGGTGGGGGCAAGAAAAACACCTTGCATGGCCAAGCGCCATTCGTATAATCCCTCGCAGCTGCCCGGGTGGCGAAATCGGTAGACGCAGCGGATTCAAAATCCGCCGTAGCAATACGTGTCGGTTCGAGTCCGACCCCGGGCACCATCAGATTCCATGACAAAAGGCCATCCTCGCGGATGGCCTTTTGTTTTTCCGGGCGGTGCGAAGAGGTGTACCCTCAGACCCTCAGACCCTCAGACCCTCAGACCCTCAGACCCTCAGACCCTCAGACCCTCAGACCCTCAGACCCTCAGACCCTCAGACCCTCAGACCCTCAGACCCTCAGACCCTCAGACCCTCAGACCCTCAGACCCTCAGACCCTCAGACCCTCAGACCCTCAGACCTTCAGACCTTCAGACCCACAGGCTCTCGGGCCATCAGCCTCTCGGACTGCCATCCCCTCAGTCGATGTTCTGCGCGATGCGCCACAGCACGCCTGAGGGGTCGTACAGACAGAACTCCTTCATGCGCCACGGCTGGGTGACGAGCTCCGTGACCCGGACGCCGTAGCGGGCGGCGATCTGGCTCGCCTCCACTTGGGCCCGCCAGGCGGCCACGTCCTCTACCAGGAGGTGCATCATGAGCTGCTCGGCCAGCCCCGGGGGGTTGCCATCCTGCAGCAGGAAGCTTGCGTTGCCGAGATGAAAATAGGCCACGCCGTCGCCATCGGAGGCCAGGGTAAAGCCGAGATCCTGATAGAACTGCTTTGACAGCGTGAAATCCCGGGCAGGCACGAAGGCCTTGATTTCGGTCACGTTGAGATTGGGCATGGGCTCCTCGCGGCGCTGGGAACAGGGGAAGATGGCTTGCCAGTATGACCGGGCATTTCGGGGCAGGCCAGACGAATGGCGCGCGTTTGCACTCTTAAAGTGCTTGTGCCCCTCGGGTGGGGGGATATTGGCCGTCAGCCTCATTTGATTTCACCATGGTATGGCCCATTTCATTTATTTCATAAATACCTTAGCGGGATAGGTGAGCCTGCCAGGGTGACATCACCAGGGGTTCGCCCCGTCATTGTGAGGTGGTTGGGTCATCCTGGTGCATTTTCCCGGCAATGCACAGCCAAAGTGCGATTTTCCCCCTGTAACCGGGCATCGTGCGCCAAGATGGTGCGTGTTGAATGTGATAAAAACATAACGCCATGAAATAAAAGGATTATTTTTCTTGGCCTGCTTTATGCTTTCCCCATGTCATGTCGCCATGATGTCTCCGTGAGCCACACAGGTGCGGTGGGCAGGTGGCCAGGTTGGAAATGCATATCAGGAAATGGACCCGGATGCCGGGACGACAAGGAGAGGGCTGTATGTTCAAGAGACTCGTAATGACTGGCCTGCTGGCGCTGGCCGCCACCATGGCCGCCCCGGGCTGGGCCGAAGAGGTGGCCGCGCAGGCCGATGTGGTACAGGCGGCCGCGACCGTGACCATCAACAAGGGGGACAATACCTGGCTGATGGTGGCGGCGGCCCTGGTGATCCTGATGTCCGTGCCGGGCCTCGCCCTCTTCTACGGCGGCCTGGTGCGCGCCAAGAACATGCTGAGCGTGCTGATGCAGGTGTTCACCCTGTTCTGCCTCATCACCGTCCTCTGGGTGGTCTACGGCTACTCCCTGGCCTTCACCGAGGGCGGCGCCTTCTACGGCTCCTTCGACAAGGTGCTGTTGATGGGGGTGACGCCGGATTCCATCGCCGCCACCTTCAGCAAGGGGGTCGGGATCAGCGAGTTCATCTACGTGGTGTTCCAGGGCGCCTTTGCCGCCATCACCTGCGGGCTCATCGTCGGCGGCTTTGCCGAGCGGATGAAGTTCTCGGCGGTGCTGCTGTTCGCGGTGATCTGGTTCACCTTCGCCTATATCCCGATGGCGCACATGGTGTGGTACTGGGCGGGTCCGGATGCCTACACGGATGCGGCCGCCGCCGAAGCGGCCGGTGCCACCGCAGGCTATCTGTTCCAGCACGGCGCTCTGGACTTCGCTGGCGGCACCGTGGTGCACATCAACGCCGCGGTGGCCGGTCTGGTTGGGGCCTTCATGGTGGGCAAACGGGTTGGCTATGGCCGTGACCCCATGACCCCCCACAGCCTGACCATGACCATGATCGGTGCCGCCCTGCTGTGGTTCGGCTGGTTCGGCTTCAACGCCGGCTCCTCCCTCGAAGCCAACGGCACGGCGGCCCTGGCCTTCGCCAACACCTGGATCGCGCCGGCCGCTGCCGCCCTCTCCTGGACCTTCGCCGAGTGGGCGATGAAGGGCCGTCCCTCCCTGCTTGGCGCTGTCTCCGGTGCGGTGGCGGGTCTGGTCGCCATCACCCCTGCCGCCGGTTTCGTCGGTGTGGGGGGCGCCCTCATCATCGGCCTGCTCAGCGGTGTGGCCGGTCTGTGGGGCGTGCACGGTCTCAAGCGTCTGCTGGGGGCCGATGACAGCCTGGACGTGTTCGGCCTGCACGGGGTGTGCGGGATCCTGGGGGCCGTGCTGACCGGGGTGTTCGCCAGCCCGGATCTGGGCGGCACCGGGGTGTGGGACTATGTGACCAACCAGGTGGCCGAGGGGTACTCCATCCTGGCCCAGGTCAAGGTACAGGTCATCGGCGTGGGGGTGACCGTGGTCTGGACCGCCCTGGTCTCGGCCGTGGCCTACAAGCTGGTGGACCTGCTGATCGGTCTGCGGGTGAAGGAAGATGCCGAGCGCGAAGGGCTGGACGTGACCAGCCACGGCGAGAAAGCCTACAGCCATTGATCCTGCTGCCATGAATGTCATACCGCCGGCCCCGTCCGGCGGTTTTTTTATTGGGGCGGACTGGCCAGGCTGCCCGGACCGGGCCGCTGGTGGCCGGGGTCGCTATTTGTGTTGGCAGGGTCTTTTATGCCTGCATTTTGGGCGGATCTCCGCTAAACTCTGCCACCCTTTATTCGGGGTCGCCGGGTCAGCCCCGTCGTCACCCTCTCTTTCATGCCTTCGGAGCCGCTCATGCCGTTAGTGGGACACCAACATCAGATCGATATTCTGGAACTGACCGACAAGGGGGATGGCAAGGGTCGCCTGTTCGATCGCCCCCTGTTTGTCGAGGGTCTGCTGCCCGGTGAGCAGGCGCTGGTCGAGTTGACCGAGGTCAAACCGAACTACCTGCACGGCAAGCTGGTCGAGTTGACCCAGCCCTCTGCCGATCGGGTGGCCGATTTTTGCCCCAACACCGAATGCGGTGGCTGCCAGGTGCGCCCGCTGGCCTATCCGGCCCAGCTTGCCCTCAAGCAGAGCCTGGTGCAGAGCGCACTGGAGCAGGTCGGGCTGGGTGAGGCCGTGGTCAACCCCATCCTCGGCATGGAGACGCCGTTTGCCTACCGCAACAAGGCCCAGTACGCGGTGCGTGGCAGCGAGGCGGGCGCCGAGATCGGCTTCTACCGCAAGCACTCCCATGACCTCATCACCGCCGATGATTGCGCGGTGCAGGATTCGCTGCACGTGGAGCTCAACGCCCGGGTACGCAACTGGATGCGCGAGCACGACATCGCGGCCTATGACGAGGTGGCCCACACCGGCTGCGTGCGCAACCTGATGACCCGCAAGGGCTTCAAGAGCGGCGAGCTGATGGTGGTGCTGGTGACCCTGGGCGAAGCGCTGCCGTTCGAAGCCGAGCTGCTGGCGGCCCTGGCGGATCTGCCGGTCACTACCCTGGTGCAGAACATCAACGAGGTGCGTACCAACCGCATCCTGGGTGACAAGAACCGGGTGCTGCTGGGCAGCGGTGTGATCCGCGACAAGATCCACGAGCTCGAATTCGAGATCTCGCCCCTCTCCTTCTTCCAGAACAACCCGAGCCAGACCGACGTGCTCTACTCCAAGGCGCTGGAGTATTGCGAGCTGACCGGCAGCGAGACGGTGTTCGACATCTATTGCGGCATCGGCACCATCTCCCTGTTCCTGGCAGGCAAGGCCGCCAAGGTGGTGGGGATTGAGTCGGTGGAGAGTGCCATCAGCGACGCCCGTCGCAATGCGGCCCTCAACGGCATCGAGCAGACCGAGTTCCACGTGGGCAAGGCGGAGCAGCTGATGCCTGCCCTGCATGCCGACGGGGTGAGTGCCGACGTGGTGGTGATGGATCCGCCCCGCAAGGGCTGTGACAAGGCGGTATTGCAGACCCTGGTGGCCATGGCGCCGCGCCGGCTGGTCTATGTCTCCTGCAACCCCCAGACCCTGGCCCGGGATCTCGCCTGGCTGGTCAAGCAGGGCTTCGTGCTGGACGAGGTGCAGCCGGTGGACATGTTCCCGCACTCCATGCACGTGGAAGCCGTTGCTCGCCTGAGCCTGTCAGCGAAAGCCTGATCGGGCCGAGGGCGTGGCGTTAGCCAGATGGCTCTGATAGAAACGACTCCTGAGGGAGTCGTTTTTTTATGGTCGTGGTCGGCAGAACCACCAGGCAGGGAGATCGGCGTGATGATTCGTATGGCAGGGGTGGAGGATGCGGCGGTGCTGGATCACTTCTTCGGGCAACTGGACAGGGAGACCCGCTTCATGCTGTATGAAGCGGGAGAGCGCCCCTCGGACATCGAGGGGCAGCGCAGGCGGCTCGAGGCCATGGCCGCAGCCCCCAATCAGGCCATGTGGCTGCTGGAGCTGGCGGGGGAGGTGCAAGGGTTTGCCGCGCTCCTTGGTGGCGGCCTGGCACGCAACCGCCACTGTGCCCTGGTGGTGATGGGGCTGTGTTCGAGGGCGCGCGGGCAGGGATGGGGGGAACGGTTGCTGCGTACCCTGATCGCGACCGCGAGGGATCTCGGTATCCACCGGCTGGAGCTGGGAGTGATGGCCCACAACGAGGTGGCCCACGCCTTGTATCGCAAGTGCGGGTTCGTGGAGGAAGGGGTGAGACGGCAGGCCTATCGGCTGGACGAGGGCTATGTGGACGAGATTTCCATGGGGCTGCTGCTGCCGCTGGACAGGCCATGACGCCGCTGGCCCCGAGATGCTGGTCTGGGGAGTTGGATTGGGGCAAGCTTGTGGGGAAACCATCGAGACAAGGAGGCGCCCATGAAGGGGATATTGCTGCGTTGGCTGGCTCGCTACGATGCCTGGTGCCAGGAGTGGGGACTCACACCGGAGAACCGGCGCTGCTGCGCGCCGGTACGCCATGATGAAGAGGAGAAGCGCCCGGACAAGGGCGACGACCTCACTGGAACTGGCGGGTCACGGCGCCAGTGACGCTGTTGTAGTCGAACGAGAGCCCGTCGGGGTATGCCGGGAAGCGGCCCACGGAGCTGCGCAGGGTATAGCGGCAGTTGTCGTGACGAAGGGCGCCGTCAGCCTGAGCGTCTGCCGGGATGAGCCGGGAGATGTAGTCACTGTCTGAATCCTGGTGCAACTCATCGGCCACCGTCAGATCGGTATCGAGCAGGGCGCCAAACAGGCTCTCGCAGTCGTCCCGGCTGCTGACGGAGATCTGATCGCTGTCGCCACCGGGGAAGACGGTATCGGGCCCCTGACCTCCCTGGTCCTCCTTGGTGCCCACCGGCCAGCCATGGCTGTTGATGTCGAGATCCTGCCTGCCCATGCCGCTAAAGTTGTAGAGTGCCAGGGGCTCCCCCTTAACCTTGACCGCCCAGCCGGCGTGGGCGAGCCGGGCGGCACTGGCAAAGCTGCCCGCCGTGGCCGAGACGCTGCTCTTGAGCCCGTCGTCCTGGATGTTGATGAAGCGGGGCAGGGCGGTCACGGCCAGGATCCCCAGCACGATGATGACCAGCACCAGTTCTATCAGGGTAAAGCCTCGGGAAACGTGTGTTGGCATGGAATGAACCCATTGAGTACGACAGACAGGTAAGCGCGACATGGAATTGATAGACACCCACTGCCACCTCGATTTTCCGGTCTTTGACGCCGATCGGGAGGCGCTGCTGACCCGGTGGCGCCAGCTGGGGGTGGGCGAGTATATCATCCCCGCCGTGGGAGAGGAAAACTGGGGGCGGGTGATGGCGCTGGCCGAGCGCCACGACGACATCCGTTATGGCCTGGGGATCCATCCCTGGTATGTGGGCAAGCAGCCCCGGGATGTACTGACCCGGCTGGAGACCCTGCTGGCGAGTCGGCCCCGTGGGCTGGTGGCCGTGGGGGAGTGCGGGCTGGATCTGCGCTCCCATGTGCCGCAGGAGGGGCAGGTCGAGATGTTCGAGGCGCAGGTGCGGCTGGCCATGGCGCATGCGCTGCCCCTCATCGTCCACTCGGTGCGTGCCAACGACACGGTCGCCAAGATCCTGCGGCGCTTCACTCCGCCACAAGGGGGCGTCATTCACGCCTTCAGCGGCTCCCTGCATCAGGCGGAGGTGTTCTGGCAACTGGGTTTCAGGCTGGGGATCGGGGGGGTCATCAGCTATGAGCGGGCCAACAAGACCCGGGAGGCGATACGCCAGATGCCGCTGGAGGCCTTGCTGCTGGAAACCGACGCTCCCGACATGCCGCTGCAAGGCCAGCAGGGGGAGGTGAACACGCCGGCCAGCCTGCCGACCATAGCCCGCTTGTTGGCACAATTGCGGCAGCAACCGCTGGAGGATGTTATTTCGGTGTTACATGACTCCACCCGGCGGCTGTTCCCCCCGGGAAATCATGAAATTAACATTTGATTATCAAATGATGACCGAGTGATAAAAAACAGGGCCCATAAAAATCGTTTGCGGTCTAATTAAACGATGTTCAGGCCGTTTGTGGCTTATAAAATGTGACCAGTATTCTATTTTGTCGCACCGTAATTAGTATAATGCGCACCCTTGATTAGCGGCTTCAATACACAAATCGTTAACAAGCTGGCAGGTGCTACTAAAGAGGAAGTGTTAATAATGAATCTGATAATGGGTCTGGTAGGGATGGCGACGCTCATCCTTATTGCGGTGCTGTTCTCCAGCAACCGCAAGGCAATCAAAATTCGTACCGTAGGTGGCGCCTTTGCCATCCAGGCCGGTCTGGGGGCCTTCGTGCTCTACGTGCCGGTCGGTCGTGACATCCTGGTGGGCGTGTCCGACGCCGTCTCCAGCGTCATCGGTTATGGCCAGAACGGCATCGAATTCCTGTTCGGTGGTCTGGTTGGCAACAAGATGTTCGAAGTGTTCGGTGGCGGTGGCTTCGTCTTCGCCTTCCGCGTCCTGCCCGTCATCATCTTCTTCTCTTCCCTGATCGCGGTACTCTACTACCTCGGCATCATGCAGTGGGTGATCAAGCTGCTGGGCGGCGGTCTGCAGAAGGTGCTGGGCACCTCTCGTACCGAATCCCTCTCCGCCACTGCCAACATCTTCGTCGGTCAGACCGAAGCCCCACTGGTGGTACGTCCCTTCATCTCCAAGATGACCGACTCCGAGCTGTTTGCCGTCATGTGTGGTGGTCTGGCTTCCGTTGCCGGCTCCGTGCTGGCCGGTTACGCCTCCATGGGTGTCAAGATGGAATACCTGATCGCCGCCTCCTTCATGGCTGCCCCGGGTGGTCTGCTGTTCGCCAAGCTGCTGGTACCGGAAACCGAGACCCCGAGCTACGACGAGAACACCGCAGAAGGTGAGCTGGACGACAAGCCGGCCAACGTGATCGACGCTGCCGCCGCCGGTGCCTCCGCCGGTCTGCAACTGGCCCTGAACGTGGGTGCCATGCTGCTGGCCTTCATCGGCCTCATCGCCATGATCAACGGCATCTTCTCCGGTGTGGGCGGCTGGTTCGGTTACCCGCAACTCTCCCTGGAGCTGCTGCTGGGCTGGCTGTTCTCCCCGCTGGCCTTCCTGATCGGCGTGCCCTGGAGCGAAGCGGTCGTGGCCGGTTCCTTCATCGGTCAGAAGCTGGTGGTCAACGAGTTCGTGGCTTACCTGAACTTTGCCCCCTACCTGAAGGATGAAGTGCTGATCAACGGTGTGGCCATGTCCGAGCACACCAAGGCGATCATCTCCTTCGCCCTGTGCGGCTTCGCCAACCTGTCCTCCGTCGCCATCCTGCTGGGTGGTCTGGGCTCCATGGCACCGAACCGTCGCGGCACCATCGCCAAGTTCGGTCTGAAGGCCGTGCTGGCAGGTTCCCTGTCCAACCTGATGTCTGCGACCATCGCAGGCTTCTTCCTGGCGCTGTCCGGCATGTAACATCGCCTGACTGACAGGATAAAGACGAACGCCACAGCGATTTGCTGTGGCGTTCTCGTTTGGGGTGGTGACAACCGTTTTCCTGTCAAGACTAATAATAAAGTGAGTCAAATCGGAGGTTCTATGAATGAAGTGCTACTGGCTATGGCGGCCGGCTTTATCGTTGGGGTGTTGTTTTCTTTCCTCAAGTTGCCGATACCGGCGCCGCCCGTCCTCTCCGGCGTCATGGGGATCGTGGGGGTCTATCTGGGGGGCATTGCCTACTCCTGGATCCTGACCCGCTTCTTCTCTTAAGCGCCTTCCAGCGCTGGATTTGCCGGGTGTGAGGTACCTCTGAAATTGGCAAATCCGGCTTGCAAACACGGGGTATCTCGGCTGAAATAGGCGATGCCAGCAGGGTGCTGGCATTGACTAATGCCCGGTGAATCCGGGTGTTGGCGGTCAAATGGAATTGATTGGGAAGTCGGGTCTGCGTAGTCGGCCTTTCTCAAGTCTTCATGGAACCAAGTCCGCACTTTTGTAAGAAAGTGACAGGGCTCTTGCCTTATTTGCAGCCGTATTGCCTGTGCATTTGCGCTGCAATTCCATATCCCGTTGCTCCGGGAACGTCTCTGCCGACCCTTGGTGTTCGGTGAAGCCGATCGCGGGTGATGGGGCTTAACAAGACTTTGGAGACATAGCATGACTGATCTGAAAGTGGCCGCCCAACGTGCCCTGAACCTGATGGACCTGACCACCCTGAACGATGACGACACCGATCAGAAGGTGATCGACCTGTGCCACAAGGCCAAGTCTCCGGCCGGCCTGACCGCCGCCGTCTGCATCTACCCCCGTTTCATCCCCATCGCACGCAAGACCCTGCGTGACATCGGCGCCGCCGACGTGCGCATCGCGACCGTGACCAACTTCCCCCACGGCAACGACGACATCGAGATCGCCGTGGCCGAGACCCGCGCCGCCGTGGCCTACGGTGCCGACGAGGTGGACGTGGTCTTCCCGTACCGCGCCTTCATGGCCGGCAATGAACAGGTCGGCTTCGATCTGGTCAAAGCATGTAAGGAAGCCTGCGGCGCCAAGGTACTGCTGAAAGTGATCATCGAGACCGGCGAGTTGAAGGAAGAGGCGCTGATCCGTCGCGCCTCCGAGATCTCCATCGACGCCGGTGCCGATTTCATCAAGACCTCCACCGGCAAGGTGCCGGTCAATGCGACCCCGGAAGCTGCCCGCATCATGATGGAAGTGATCAAGGCCAAGAACCCGAAAGTGGGCTTCAAGCCGGCCGGTGGCGTGAAAGACGCCGCCGTGGCGGGTCAGTACCTGGCCATGGCCGAAGAGATCCTGGGCAAGGACTGGGTATCCGCCCGCACCTTCCGCTTCGGCGCCTCCAGCCTGCTGGCCAGCCTGCTGGCGACCCTGGGGCATGGCGACAAGCCTGCTAATACCAGCGGTTACTAAGCGGTGGCAGGGGGCGGTGCGCCGCCCCCTTCCGGATCTGGTTCGGTCTGTGTTCGTGCGTGATGCACGGAGGGAATGAAAGATGTTTTTGCCTCAAGAAATTATTCGCAAGAAGCGCAACGGTGAAGCGCTCAGTACCCAAGAGATTCAATTCTTCGTCCAAGGCATAACCAACAACACCATCGGTGAGGGGCAGATCGCGGCCCTGGCGATGGCGGTCTACTTCAAGGACATGACCATGGATGAGCGGGTTGCCCTGACCTGCGCCATGCGCGACTCCGGCATGGTATTGACCTGGGATCACCTCAACCTGGGCGGCCCCATCGTCGACAAGCACTCCACCGGCGGTGTGGGTGACGTCGTGTCCCTGATGCTGGGCCCCATGGTCGCTGCGTGCGGCGGTTTCGTGCCCATGATCTCCGGCCGTGGTCTCGGCCACACCGGCGGTACCCTGGACAAGCTGGATGCCATCCCCGGCTACCAGACCTCGGTCGACAACGACCGCTTCCTGAAAGTGGTGAAAGAGGCGGGTGTCGCCATCATCGGCCAGACCGGCGATCTCGCCCCGGCCGACAAGCGTATCTATGCGGTACGGGATATCACCGCCACCGTCGAGTCCATTGCCATGATCACCGGCTCCATCCTCTCCAAGAAGCTTGCCTCCGGGCTCGAAGCGCTGGTGATGGACGTGAAGGTGGGCTCCGGCGCCTTCATGCCGACCTTTGAAGCCTCCGAGGAACTGGCCAAGAGCATCGTCGCCGTGGCCAACGGGGCCGGCTGCCGCACCTCTGCACTCCTGACCGACATGAACCAGGTGCTGGCCTCCAGCGCCGGCAACGCCGTGGAAGTGCGCGAAGCGGTGCGCTACCTGACCGGTGAGTATCGCAACCCGCGCATCCACGAAGTGACCATGGCCCTGTGCGCCGAGATGCTGATCTCCGCCGGTCTTGCCAGCGATGACGGCGATGCCCGCACCAAGCTGCAGGCGGTGCTGGACAATGGCAAGGCAGCCGAGATCTTCGGGCGCATGGTGACCGGCCTCGGTGGTCCCGCCGACTTCATGGAGCGCTACGACGCCTACCTGCCCAAAGCCGCCATCGTGCGCCCCGTCTACGCGGCCCACAGCGGATTCGTCACCGCCATGGACACCCGTGAACTGGGCCTGGCGGTGGTCGCCATGGGCGGTGGTCGCCGCGCCGCCGCCGACAAACTCGATTATGCGGTCGGTCTGACCGACTTTATCCGCCTGGGTCAGAGCGTCGATGCTGACAAGCCGCTCGCCCTGATCCACGCTCAGACAGAAGCTCAATTTGCCGAGGCTGCCCGCATGGTGCAGGCTGCCGTGAAGATCGGCGACACCCGACCAGAGGCGCTGCCCGAGGTTTACCGTCGCATCGGTCTGGCTGATTTGTAACAAGGGGAAGTCCCATGAAACGTACCTTTATTCTGATGATGGACTCTTTCGGTATTGGTGCTGCCGCCGATGCCGACAAGTTCGGCGACGTGGGTGCCAATACCCTTGGCCATATCGCCAAGGCGTGCGCCGCCGGTGAGATCGAGGGCCGTGGCGCTCTCAACCTGCCAAACCTCAGCAAGCTGGGTCTGGGCCACGCGGGCGAACTCGCCAGCGGCACCTTCCCGGCCGGACTGAACAAGGACATCGAAGTGGTCGGCGCCTACGGCTTTGCCCAGGAGCTCTCCTCCGGCAAGGACACCCCGTCCGGTCACTGGGAGATTGCCGGCGTGCCCGTCTTGTTCGAGTGGGGTTACTTCCATGACCACCACAACAGCTTCCCGCAGGAGCTGCTGGATGCCATCGTCGAGAAGGCCGGTCTGCCCGGGTATCTGGGCAACTGCCACGCCTCCGGTACTCAGGTGCTGGACGATCTGGGCGAAGAGCACATGCGCACCGGCAAGCCGATCCTCTACACCTCTGCCGACTCCGTGTTCCAGATCGCCTGCCACGAAGAGACCTATGGCCTCGAGAAGCTCTATGAGCTGTGCCACATCGTGCGCGAGCTGCTGGAGCCCTACAACATCGGCCGCGTCATCGCGCGTCCGTTCGTGGGCAGCGGCAAGGGCAACTTCAAGCGCACCGGCAACCGCCACGACTACTCCGTGCTGCCGCCGGCGCCGACCGTGCTGGACTACATGAAGGAGGCGGGTGGCCAGGTGGTCTCCATCGGCAAGATCGCCGACATCTATGCCCAGCAGGGCATCACCAAGCAGGTGAAGGGGACCGGTCTGACCGAGCTGTGGGACAGGACTCTGGAAGAGGTCAAAGCGGCCGGTGATCAGACCATCGTCTTCACCAACTTCGTCGACTTCGACTCCTCCTACGGTCACCGTCGCGACGTGAAGGGCTACGCCGATGCGCTGGAGTACTTCGACTCCCGCCTGCCGGAGCTGTTCGACCTGCTGCAGGATGGCGACGTGGTGGTGCTGACCGCCGACCACGGCTGTGACCCGACCTGGAGCGGTACCGACCACACCCGCGAATACATTCCGGTACTGTTCTACGGCAAGCCGGTCAAGGCGGGCTCCGTCGGTCGTCGCGAGACCTTCGCCGACATCGGCCAGAGCATCGCGGCCTACCACGGCCTGCCCAAGCTGCAATACGGTACCAGCTTCCTGTGATGGTGACCCCGGGCCGGTTCGCCTGCCCGGGGTGCCACAGGGCCCCGGTTTCCTGTAATGTACCGCCGCCGCGCAGGCAGCGGACAATCCATAAAGACAATAAAACTCAACCTAGTGTGAAGGAATAAAGAGAATGGCAACTCCTCATATCAATGCGAAAGATGGCGCCTTTGCTGATACCGTGCTGATGCCGGGCGACCCCCTGCGTGCCAAGTACATCGCCGAAACCTTCCTGGAGAACGTCGAGCAGGTGTGCGACGTGCGCAACATGTTCGGTTTCACCGGCACCTACAAGGGTCGTCGCATCTCCGTCATGGGTCACGGCATGGGCATCCCGTCCTGCTCCATCTACGCAAAAGAGCTGATCACCGACTACGGCGTGAAGACCCTGATCCGCGTGGGCTCCTGCGGTGCCGTGCGTGAAGACGTGAAACTGCGTGACGTGGTGATCGGCATGGGTGCCTGCACCGACTCCAAAGTGAACCGTCTGCGCTTCAAGGACCACGACTTCGCCGCCATCGCCGACTTCGACCTGGTGGCCAATGCCGTTCAGGCCGCCAAGAACAAGGGCGTGGCCGTGCGCGTGGGCAACATCTTCTCCGCCGATCTGTTCTACACTCCGGACCCCTCCATGTTCGACGTCATGGAAAAATACGGCATCCTGGGTGTCGAGATGGAAGCCGCCGGTATCTATGGCGTGGCCGCCGAGTACGGTGCCAAGGCGCTGACCATCTGCACCGTCTCCGACCATATCCGTACTGGTGAGCAGACCACCTCCGAAGAGCGTCAGCTGACCTTCAACGACATGATCGAAATCGCGCTGGACTCCGTCCTGCTGGGTGACAACTGATCCCCCTCGCGCATAAAAAAACGGCGGCCCTCGGGCCGCCGTTTTGCATTTTTGCGAAGCACGGTCAGAGATCGAGGGCGAAGCGCCCCTTGCCCGACTGCTTGGCCCGGTACATGGCGGCATCGGCCCGGTGCAGCAGATCGTCGATGTGACAATACTGGCCCGAGTGGCAGAGGGCGCCTCCTATGCTGCCGGCAAGGGGCAGCCGGTGACCGGCCACGTCCCCAGGAACCGCCATGGCCGCCAGCAGCCGCTCGCACAGGGCGGGCAGCTCCAGTTCCGGCTGGCGCAGGGCGGGCAGTATGATGGTGAACTCGTCGCCGGCCAGGCGCGCCACCATGTCCCCCGGGCGCACCTCGGCACTCAGCACCTGGGCGAAGCGTTGCAACAGGGCATCGCCGACGTGGTGTCCCAGCCTGTCGTTGATCCCCTTGAAGCCGTCGAGATCGAGGAACAGCAGGCCCAGGGGTTCGGCATTCTGGCGCACCCGCTCCAGCTCCCGGGAGAGGCGCAGGGTGAAGGCGCGCCGGTTGGGCAGGCCGGTGAGGGGGTCGTGAGCCGCCTCGTGTTCCAGCTGGCTTTGCAGCGCCTTGAACTCGGTGATGTCGCTGCCGAGGATGTAGACCCCGGGCTCGTCGCCCCGGCTCGGGATCATGGTGATCCTGAGGTCGCGTCGGCCTATGGGGAGATCGAAACGGTGCTCGAAACTCACCTGCTCACCGGCGAGGGCCTTTGCCACATAGGCCATGGCCCTGCCGTGGGCCTCCTCGCCGATGACGTCCCGCACGCTCATTTCCCGCATCTGTTCGGTATCGAGCCCGAAGTAGCGGCAATAGGCCTGGTTGGCGAACAGGTAATACCAATCAGATTAAAGATGTGATCTAATTGCTCTATTCTGGTTTCACTGTACTCAGTATGTCCGATCCAATCGAT